>JBEBGU010000223.1:0-6397 GCA_040081325.1 Prosthecobacter sp. | reverse complement strand
AGCTTACGAGGTGCGGACACTGCTCACAAAACACGCCGCGCAGCCCGAGATGCAGAAGCTATTGCTCGACTACATCGCCGGTTGTCTCGCACAGAAAGAAGCAGTCGGTATTGAGGCGACTAAACGCATTCGTGATCAGGCTCAGCAGGATAACCCCATGCCGCTGGCTAACGAACTCTACGCCAGCCTGCTTCTGCGAACCGATCATGATGCAGATGCTCTCAACGCCTTGATGCGTGAAACAACGCTCTTTGCTGATGCCGAACCTGCGCGTGAAACAGCCACAAGATTGGCCCTCAAACTCAATGACGATGCCAGCCTGCGCCAAATCGTCAGTGCGGGCTGGTTGGAAAAGATGCCGCCCATCATGGAGCATCTGGCGGGTGTGCAGCTCGGTGATCTCATGATGCAATGGCGCGGACTCTTGCGTCATCGATTGGCGACGGTGCCGTATCAGGCATTGGCCATCACCGCGCTCGCCGCTGCTTTATGGTTCATCATTCTCGTGCAGCACACACCGCCTCAGTCCTGGCGTTGGAGTTGGCCTATCGCACCGATCGTCGCGGGCATCGCCAGCATCTGGCCCACCGTCTCACTCGCCATCTGGCAGGAAGATGTGATGGGCATTGTCGATGATGTGCCCTTCCCTTGGGACGTGTGGCATCTCATCATCGGCGTCGGCCTGCGGGAAGAGCTGTGCAAGCTAGCGCTGGCTGCGCTATTCATGCCCTGGCTCGTTTGGCGGCGTGCGCCTGGCATGGCCTTGATGACCGGAGCCTTTGTCGGTCTCGGTTTCGCCCTGGAGGAAAACATCGACTACTATCAGGACTATGGAGATGGCGTGGCGCTCGTGAGATTGTTGTCGGCCAATTTCATGCATGTCGCCATGACCGGCCTCACCACTCACGCCCTCTATGACATGCTGCGCACTCGCTTTCACCGCGCTCAGCAGTTCATCATCACCTTCTTTAGCCTCGTCGTCGCTCATGCCATCTACGACTACGAGCCACCTCAGATCACCGGTCTCGGAGCCTACCTGCCCATCGTCATACTGGCTTTTGTAGCTTGGCAGTTTTGGGATTTGGTGGAGGCAGAGATGCCACACTCACGCCAGCTCATTTCACCCGCCGCGATCTTCCTCCTCGGCACCTCGCTCATCATCGCCGTTAGCTTTTTACTCAGCGCGTTTGAGACACCGACTCGTGAAGCGCTCGTCGGCACCGCGATGCAATGCGTCTCATTTCTCCCGGTCGCAGTCATCTACTGGCGGAGGTTTGAGCGTGGCTTGTCGGGTTCATGATCATGAGGATTGATTGAAAAGCCGCCCTCCATTATCAGCAGTCATCTAAATGAAGAAACCTCAACCTGCCATACCGTCCGAATCAGAGCCATCGTCTCTGAAAGCGGGGCTGTGGATCGGCGGCATTCTGATTGGAACGGTGGGCCTCATCGCGTGGGCTTTGTGGCCGACGCCGAACTACACGGTGGTACCTGTGGCAGTGAAGAAAGTGGTCCCTTTTGTCATGCCCGATGAAAAGACCGCCTTCGCTGAGTATGCCGGATCAGAGTCATGCAAGGCGTGTCACGCGAGTGAGTTCGAGAAGTGGCAGGGATCACATCATGGACTGGCGGAACGTAAGCCGAATGACCAGCTCGATCTCGCTGGCTTTGCGCCAGCACAGACTTTTAAGCACGGCACGCAGACCACGACGACTGAAAAGAAAGGCGGCGTGTTTCAGCTCACCGCACTTGGTTTTGATGACAAGATCGAAGCCTATCCCGTGGAGCGTGTCATCGGTCACGATCCGTTGCGGCAGTTCTTGGTGAAAGGCCCACGCGGTGCCTTACACACCATGGAGGCCTGCTTTGATCCGCTGCGTGGCGACTGGTTCAATGTTTATGGCAATGAAGACCGCAAGCCTGGCGAGTGGGGCCACTGGACAGGGCGCGGCATGATTTGGAATCAAATGTGTGCGAGCTGCCACAACACGCGTGTCCGCAAAAACTACGACCCGCCGACGGACACCTACAAGACCACGATGGCCGAGCAGACTGTGAGCTGTGAGTCATGCCACGGGCCGATGAAAGCGCATGTGCAGAATCCCGCCACCAAGTCCGGCTGGACGCGCGATCAGCACACTGAAAACTGCGCAGGCTGCCATGCTAGGCGCGGTGAGATCACGGGCGACTTCGTGCCCGGAGAGTCGTTCTGGGATCACTACCAGCTCACCATCACTGATGGCAGCGACATCTACTATCCCGACGGCCAGATCCGAGATGAGGACTACGAGTTCGCCAGCTTCCTCAGCAGCCGCATGTATCACGCTGGCGTGCGCTGCATGGACTGCCACGACATGCACAGCATGAAGACCATCCTGCCCGGCAACCAACTATGCATGAGATGTCACACTGCTGGCGGCTTCCCGAATGCACCCGTCATCCTGCCGGAGATGCACAGCTTTCACAAAACCGAGAGTACCGGCAATCAATGCATCAACTGCCACATGCCGCAGACCACTTACATGCAGCGGCATCCGCGCCACGATCACGGCTTCACCATTCCCGATCCGCTTTTAACAAAGCAGTTCGGCGTGCCCAATGCCTGCAACAAATGCCATCAGGACAAAGACAATGAATGGTCGCTCGCCGCCACGGAGAAGTGGTGGGGAGAAAAGATGAACCGCAAGACGCGCACCCGCGCCACCCTCATCGCCAAAGCTCGGCAGGCTGATGAATCCGCGCGCGATGGTTTGATCGCACTTCTCGACAGCGATGAAACACCACACTGGAAAGCCAGCGCCAGCCTCGTTCTCGACCGCTGGGTCGAGCAGCCGCCTGTGACCGAGGCACTGCGCTCTCAGCTCAAGCATGAGCACCCGCTGGTTCGCCAATCCGCCGCGCGCAGTTTAGAGCCAGCCCTGCAAGCCCCCGGCGTGCGCAGCAGCATGGAAGCTCTTTTGAATGACCCTGCACGCAGTGTGCGCGTCACCGCCGCATGGGCGCTGCGTGACAGTGTGGATCTCGAATCCGCTGCGGGAAAAGACATGCAGCACATGCTCCAGCTCAATGCCGATCAGCCCAGCGGTCAGATGCAGCTCGGGCAGTTTTACTTTGCTCGACGCGATGTCCCCACTGCCATCCAGCACATGGAAACCGCCGTGTCCTGGGACCCGAACTCCCCGCCGTTCCATCACGATTTGGCCATGCTTTACAACGCCAGCGGGAACACCGCGCGCACGATTCAGAAGCTACAAGATGCTATCAAGCTCGCGCCCAATGAAGCCCAGTATCACTACGAGTTAGGCCTCGCCTTCAGCGAAACGGGCGACATGACGAAGACAATCGCCGCCCTCAAAGAAGCCGTGCGCGCCAACCCACGCTTCGCCCGTGCTTGGTACAATCTCGGACTCGCTCTCAATGGACAGAGCCGCATCCCTGAAGCCCTCGACGCCCTGTCAAAAGGCGAGATCGCTGATCCCACCGACCCCGGCATCCCCTACGCCCGTGCCACCATCCTCGCCCAGATGGGGAAGAAGCAGGAAGCCATCGCCGCCGCCCAAAAAGCGCTCAGCATCCGCCCCGATCACGCCGAGGCGCGGCAGATGCTGATGATGCTGAGCCGGTGAGTGGTCTAGGGAGCCTGATGCTGTTTGAACAGATTGAGATTTTCCCAACCATGGTTCGGGTAGCTCCACCAGAAAGGCTGATCCGTCAGCGTTTGGCTAGCCAGCAGTTCACTCAGTGTCACTTGCCCTCCAAAACTTCCGATGCGTCTCGCATACAGTTGATTGAAGAAGACGGCTTGGTTCAACTGTGAGATCGGGCCATGGGCTAGAATTCCAGTCCCGTCGCTCAGCTTCGTGACGAACGTGGCATTTCCGGATGAAGTGATGATAAGCCGGGCATTCGTTTCTTCCTGGTTTAGCGTCGTCAGAGTTAGCTCATGTCCGGCGATCTGACTCACAAACATGTCGGGCACTGCGTGCCGTCTTCCGTCGTAGTAGCCACGGTCTGCATTGAAGAACGAGCGCTCGGCAACCTCACCACCCTCAGTGGTGCCAATGGTGCCGCAGACTTCGTGCGGACCTTCGTTGCTCAGGTCCACTTGCATGGACAGTACCAGCGTGGGCATGTCTTTGCGGGAGATCAATAGACTAGGCAGGTGTTGTTGGCCGAAACGCGCTAGGCCGCCGCTATCGAACTTCCCGGTGAGACTGATGGTATCAGAGTCATAGAGAAGCTTGCCTGAGAAGCTGCCACTGCGGGTGACGCTGAAGTGAGCCGCTCCCGTGTTAGAAATGTCAGGCGTGAGTGACTCCGCATTGATAATTAGACCTTGGAAACGTCCGACGACTTCATCTTGGAATGGATTGCGAATGAACGTGGCGGTGATTACGGGCGTGCCGGCCATGGCTTCGCTGTAGGTAAAGCTTAAGCTCGGGTTCTCTGCCTGGGCACCGGAGATGTCTGGCCCGCTCCAGTGATCAAACACGTAGCCGTTGTCCGCCACGGCACGGAGTGTGTAGCGTTTGCCAATCTCGTAGGCAGCCCCATCCAGTGCGCCTCTCACAAAGCCAGCTCCGGCGCCGGGTATGCGGACAACTTTCAGCGAGTGCTTTGCTGCACCAGGTTTGCCGCTTTGTGTGAGTGAAGCTATTTGGCCAAACGGCGTCTCTTTCTCAGTCGTCTTGCCGCCAGCAAGGGTGCTCTCTGTTTGAGGTGCGGTGAAACTCAAGATCGCTCCACGCTGCGGGATTGAGTTGGCGGCATTGGTGCCGCGAAGGCGGAAGTAGTAAGTCATGCCAGGTTTCAATCCGCTAAGGGTCGCTGACACAGGTTTGCTCGAATGACTGGCGACGATGTTTCCAGCGCTGATGATTTGAGCCTGTTTCAAAGAAGCATCGGTTCCCCATTCAAAGGCCGCTGCTGACTCACGCCCATTGGGTCGGAGCGTGCCATGAAGCTCCACCCTTTTGTTTGCCAACAGAGACGCTTCTTGGGTCATCGGTGTGGGACCAAAGCGCAGACGATAAACGGTGCCGTTGCCGCCGGGGCCCCCAAAGCGAGTGACGGCGTAGAAGTTACCATCCGTGTGTTTCATCAGCTTAGAAAAGTGAGCTGAGCTGCCGGAGTTTGGCTGAGATCCGTTGCCTGTAAAGCTCATGACGGTGGAGAACTTTTCTGTCTTCGGATCGAAGGCATAGATGGAGCCACGGCTTTCTTCGCCTCCGCTGGCTGTGGCACCCCAGAGGGTGCCTTGTTCATCGCTAACGGGGGCCGATATGTCCGCAAACCCACGCTCTCGGTAGCGGCCTTCGATTCGTCCGGTTGACGGATTGACCTTAACCAGCGCGTGCCCGGCGTTCCTCGATCCGCCATCAATCACGGCGGTGAACCATAGCGATCCACGACGATCTATGTGCATGTCACCCATGGACTGAAATCCAGGCCCGGGTTCGCAGTCGAGAAACTCCGCCAAGGTCGTGCGCTTGTTCGTGTTAACGTCGATCTTAAAGAGTGAGCCGCGAGACCGCTGATGATCGGCCATGGCCGCCCCCCACATGAAGCCATTCCCATCATACGCGAGCACACCGGGACCCCGCCCAAAGAGCGGGCCTTTATCCCCATCAAACTTGTTGATGACAACAATCTCGTTCGTTCGCGTGTTGATCTTGTAAACAACGCCCATGATCTGAAACCATGTGGAGTAGGTGCAACTCCATAGCCAGCCTTTGCCGTCCGGGATCAGTTCCGAGCGCGTGCCGCCTCTGACGGTGTTCCCGTTGACTTTGAAATCCAGAACCGTGGAGAGTTCACCGGTGGCTTCATTGACTTTAAATACGGTGCCATAATTTGCTAGCCCGCCTTCACGCGTCGTGCCCCAGAGGAACCCGTTGCCATCATTATGTAGCGTGGCGCAAGGATACTTGCCGCGCTGGGGACCTGTGTTGCCCGTAAAGTTAGCAACGCTGACGAGTGTGTTGGTTACTGGGTCCACTTTGAAAACAGTCCCTCCGTGGTGGCTGCCATTCATGGACGCAGTGCCCCAGAGCCAGCCATCAGAACCAGAAGCAAGACCGCCCTGGGGCTGCGATCCTTCGTTGGCGTTCTCCAGTCCGCTGATGTCAGTCAGCAACTTGAAGCGACTGGTGGTGAGGTCGATACGATAAACAGTGCCGAGGAAACCATGACCGCCATACTCACACACTCCAATGGCACCGCCCTTGCTATCAGCGATCAAATGCCCGCGTGGAGACTTGCCTGGCGCACTTCCGCCACTGGCGGTGAAGTGGACCACCGTTGTGATTTTGGCGGTGGCTGGATCGAGCTTGAACACGGTGCCGCAGTCTTTCGAGCCGCCGTAGGTTGTAGTGCCCCACATCAGTCCGTTAGCATC
>JBEBGU010000222.1:0-6407 GCA_040081325.1 Prosthecobacter sp. | reverse complement strand
GGTGGCGTAGCTGAAAAGCTGGTTCGGCGAACAAGCCTTCCCTTTGGCGATGAGCTGCTCTAAAAAATGCTGCACCCGTCGCGGTCCCATCCAACGCACGAGTGTCTTTTCAATCTCATTGCCGACAAAAAAAGCCACGACACATCTGTGATCACGCAGCCTCGTGACCACAGTTTCGACAACTTCAATGATTCGCTGCTTTTGATCATGATCCCGCAGAAAGTCCACATGATCAGTCCATGGAATGCCCACGATCAGCTTTAAATTCAGCCGCTCTGCATGTGACAATAGGGCAGCGCTCGGCGGAGTGTAGAGTCGCAGCGTGTTGAATCCCCGAGCGTGAATGTCTTCTAGATCAGCGATCAACCGTTCGTCTTCCGGCCATGGCTCACCACGCGAGTTCGGTTTGAATGGCCCATAACTGATGCCGCGCAGGAAAATCTTCGTCGCACCCTGTCGTAAAAACTTTCCAGCCACCAACAACCGAGTGCCCACGGTGGACTCGGTCATAGATGAGGAGGGGCAGGGGATCATGCGGCGGCGTTGCGGCCAGAGATGCAGTGGCAGAGCAGAGGGCGCAAGCAGCAGACGCCGAGCTTTTGTTAGTCATCGAAGAGCACTGGTTGATTTGTGTGACAGTCTCGCCAATCTCCGCGCTCCATGAAAGACACACTGAAGGTTCTCAGCGGCACGGCTCACCCCGAACTAGCACATCTCATCTGCAAAAATCTCGGCATCAATCTTTGCGCGACTGAGGTGACGACCTTTCCCGATGGGGAAACCTTTGTGCAGATCCACGAAAACATTCGCGGTCGTGACATCTTCATTGTTCAGCCCACTTGTCCGCCCACGAATCAAAATCTGATGGAGATGCTCATCATGGTGGACGCCGTGAAGCGTGCCAGTGCTCATCGCATCACCGCCGTGCTGCCATTTTACGGCTATGCACGCCAGGACCGCAAAGACCGCCCACGCGTGCCGATCACCGCCAAATTGGTCGCCAATCTATTAGTGGCCAGTGGCGTGAATCGTGTGCTGACGATGGATCTGCACGCTGGTCAGATTCAGGGCTTTTTTGACATCCCGGTTGATCATCTTTATGCCGGCCCGGTGCTGATGAAAGCCATCAAGGAGCGCAACATCGAGGATCTTGTCGTTGTCTCACCTGACGTGGGCGGCATCAAAATGACACACGCTTATGCCAAAGCACTCAAAGCACCGATGGCCATCGTGGCGAAGAATCGTGTGAGCGCGGATGAGGTTGAAGCCCTGAATGTCATTGGTGATGTCAATGGCAAGAATGTTTTGCTGGTAGATGACTTGACCGAAACCGCAGGCACCCTCACCGCCGCCGCCGACTTACTCTTGAAGCACGGTGCCAAAAACATTTACGCTGGAGTTTCCCACGGTGTGCTCGGTGAAAAAGGACGCAGTCGCATCGCCAAATCACCCATCATCGAGCTCTTTGCCACCAACTCAGTGCCCCAAGCCCACGGAGAAAAGGTGACGACACTCGACATCTCACCGCTGCTAGCTCAGGCCATTCGCCGCATCCACGACAACGAGTCTGTGACATCTCTCTTTGACATCTAATTTAGGGCGTGTATTCTCGCGGCCCTTTTCCTCTAATTTAACTGTTCAGGAGAACTCACGGACCATGGCTAAAATTCTCGATCTCACCGCTCAATCTCGCTCAAGCGAAGGCACCGCATCTGTCAAACGTCTGCGTAAATCAGGCAGCATTCCCGCTGTTATTTATGGCCGTAAAGTGACCGTTTCAAACGTCCAAGTGGACGCTAAAATCTTCACCAAAATCCTTCAAAACAGCGCCTCGGATAACATCCTGGTCAGCCTGAAGCTGGATAAGGGTGAGCAGCTCGCCCTCGTGCAAGAAGTCCAGCATGACCATCTCAAGGGTGGCATCCTGCATGTCGATTTCCATGCAATCGCCATGGATGAAGAAATTCACGCCAAAGTGCCTGTGGACATGGTCGGTGAAGCCGCTGGTGTGAAGCATGGTGGTCTGGTTGAAGCCATCCATCACGAACTTGAAGTCCGCTGCTTGCCGAAAGATCTCCCAGAACGCATCAGCGTCGATGTATCTGCCCTCAATGTGGGTGATGCGATCCACGTCGGTGAATTGAAGCTGCCAGAAGGTGTGCGAGCCAAGCTTGCTGCTGACGTGGTGCTCCTCATGTGTGTCGAGCCGAAAGTTGAGGCTGAGCCTGAGCCTGCTGCTAAAGGAGCCGCAGATGCCAAAGCTGCTCCTGCTGCAAAAGCGGGTGCTGCTCCAGCTAAAGCTGCCGCCCCTGCTGCCAAGCCAGCCGCTAAAAAATAAACCGTCTTTACAGTCTGACTCCTGCCGCCTGAGGTGCCCGCTGATGATCCATCCACGAGTGCCCCTGGCGGCGTAGCCCCCAGGCTCATCGTCGGACTCGGCAACCCAGGACTCGAATACCACGACACCCGTCACAATATCGGATTCATGGTCGTTGACGAACTGGCACGCAGAATGAAAATCTCCTTCACCATGGAGAAAAGCTGGCATGGATTGGTCGCTAAGTTCCCAGGAGGCTGGCTGCTGAAGCCACAGACCTACATGAACGACAGTGGACGCAGCGCGCGAGCTTTGAGCCAGTTTTATAAAGTTACTCCATCTGAGACTCTCGTGATCTATGATGATGTCGATCTCGCTCTCGGGCGCACACGTTTGAGACTCGCTGGATCTGCCGGCGGTCACAATGGCATGAAATCACTCATCAGCAGCCTCGGCACGGATGCCTTTCCTCGCCTCAAGCTCGGCATCGCAACCGAATCGGGTCGTCCCGATGGGGACCGACTCGTCGGCCATGTGCTCGGTAAATTTAGTGATGACGAAAAGCCCACTCTTCAAATCATCATCCAACGAGCCGCAGACGCCGTGATCAGCTCCTTGCAATCTGGCCTTGGCGCGGCGATGAACCTCTTCAACCGAAACGAATCACTCTAAACCAAAACTCAGCACCAACGATGAAACGCAAATACGAAGCCATGATTGTCCTCGATATGAAGGGCAAAGAAGAATCGGTCGAACAACTCGTCGCAGGCATCAGCCGCGACTTTGAGACCTCCGGTGCCAAACTCGAGCAGATCGACCACCTCGGCAAACGCCAGTTCCCCTTCAGCCCACGTCATGTGACCAGTGGTTACTTCGTGAACTTCCAAATCGAAGCTGATAACACAGCCCTCGAATCCATGCGCGCCAAGCTCAAGCTCAACGAGAACGTTTATCAGCAGTATTACCAGCGCGTCGTTGCCTGATATTTGCCTAGCCTCACAGCCTGCCAAAATTCACCCTGATCCGGTTCTTCCGGCTCAGGGTATTTTTTTGATCGTGGATTTGCGTCGCTGTGGTTGTCAGGTGGCGCGAAACACGCCACTTTTGCCGCATGAGTCTTTCTCGCTGTTTCCGACCTCTCCTGGCGCTGCTATGCCTTGGATCGGTCATGGCTCAGCCTGCTGATGGGATTCGGGACGACACCCATGCACTGAGTGATTCTTCACGCCGACTTCTGGCTGATGAGATGGCTGTGTTAAAAAAGGATTTGGGCTGCGACGTGTGGCTTTCAGCGAGCACCTTTCTCGGAGCTGGGCAGACTTTGAGAAACCAAGCGCGTGAGATCAGGCAAGCATGGAGCGGCGATGCTGATGCCGTGCTGCTCGCTTATGATCGTGCGACTGATGCGCTGAGCCTTTCGTTTTCACCCGTGATCTGGAAGCGCTATCCCACCGCCAGGCTGATTCAGCTCATCCAAAAAAGCGGCCGCCTCATGACTGATAAAACGAAACAACCCGAACAACGACTGCTTGAGTCCATGCGCGGCATGATGAGCGGTTTCCGCAAACTCGAAAGAGAGCGCATCACTTCCGAGCAGACGATTAATAACGAGCATCGCCGACTAGCCATGACGTTTAGTTTGAGTCTGCTTGTGGGTGCCCTGGTGTTGGCGGTGTTAGGCGTGCTGGCGCGGCGGCGGGACATCCATGCGGCCTGGCAGACTCACTTGCCGATGATTGAAGTGCCTGCCCGACTGGGTGCGCCCTGCGGCGGTGGTGTCACAGTGGTCTGGCAGGAGAGTCATTGATGCACGTGCCATCCAGTCACACTGGCACCACAAGTCCCTCGGCGTCGGCGAGCATTTTCTGGTTCCCATGAAAGGTCAAGAAGTGAGTCGCGGCAGACACAAGTCGCTAAGTGGCGTGTCTTTCTGTGAAGTTTGACATCTGTTGGCGTTATCTGCCAGTATCACATTTCTCATGAAACGCACCGCACTCACACTTCTACTTTCCGCCCTCTCAATCACGGCCATCGCTGGTGACAACTATCTTGTCTATTACGGCTGCTACACGAATGCCAAATCGGGCAGCAAGGGCATCTATGTCTCGAACTTTAACAGCGGCAGCGGTGAACTGAGTGATCCGCAGCTCGCCGTGGAGACAGGCAGCCCGAGCTTCTTGGCGATTCATCCATCGAAGAAGTATTTATACGCGGTGGGTGAGATGGGCACGCCTGGACAGAAGGGCGGCGGTGTCAGTGCTTTTGGAATTTCGCTGCCGGATGGGAAGCTGAGCCCGATCAATCAAGTCTCGTCCGTCGGTGCCGGCCCGTGTCACGTCTCGGTCGATAAGACGGGCAAGATGGCCATGGTCGCCAACTACGGCGGCGGCAGCGTGGCCAGCTATTCCATTCAGGAAAACGGCGGACTCAGCGAGGCAAAAACTTTTGTGCAACATGAAGGCAGCGGCGCGAATCCCAAGCGCCAGGCGGGTCCGCACGCGCACAGTTTGAATGTCAGTCCTGACAATCGCTTTGGTTTCGCCTGTGATCTCGGCTTGGACAAGGTGTTCATCTACAAGCTCGATCCAGCTACCGGCAAGATGACGGCCCACGGTCACGGCACGGTGCCCCCAGGCAGCGGCCCGCGTCACTTCGCGTTTCATCCGAGCGGCAAGTACGCTTTCGTGAATAACGAGATGCTCATGACCGTGACATCATTTGCCTATGATGCTGAGAAGGGCACCCTCACCGAGGTCGCAACGGTTTCCACACTGCCTGAGGCGGATCGCGGCAAGACCGGCCTCAGCACCGCCGAGACCGTGGCGCATCCGAATGGCAAGTTTGTTTATGTGTCTAACCGCACGCATGACACCATCGCCGTCTTCACCTGTGATCAAGCTACGGGCAAACTGACGCTGATTCAAAATGCTCCAGCCGAGGGTAAGATTCCGCGTAACTTCAGCCTCGATCCGAGTGGCAAGTGGATGCTCGTCGTCCATCAGGACAGCAACACCGGCGCGCTTTTCAAAGTCGATCAGGATACCGGCAAGCTAACCTTCACAGGCAAGAAAGTGAACGTGGGCGGCTCGGTGTGCGTGCGCTTCCTGGGCTTGGATTGAGTGCAGCCATTCCATGAATTCCCCACTCGATCTCGCCATCACCAAAGCCAAGCGGCGACTGGTGCCGTTTCTGCTGCTGCTTTACGTTCTCGCGTTTCTTGATCGCGTGAATGTGGGCTTCGCGAAAGTGGCGATGATGGCGGACACGGGGTTGAGTGCGGCGGCGTATGCGTTTGGCGCGGGGCTGTTCTTTGCGGGGTATGCGCTGCTTGAGGTGCCGAGCAATCTGATCCTGCACCGTGTCGGTGCGCGGCGCTGGCTGGCGCGCATCATGGTGAGCTGGGGCATCATTTCGGCGGGCATGATGTTCGCGTGGAGTGAGCCGGTGTTTTATGTGATGCGTATTTTGTTGGGCGCGGCTGAGGCGGGCTTCTTTCCCGGCGTGATCTTGTATCTGACTTACTGGTTCCCGGCAGCGGAGCGTGGGCGGGTCATGGGCTTGTTTTATTTCGGCGCACCCCTGGCTTTCATCTTTGGCGGCCCAGCTTCAGGTTTGCTGATGGAACTGAGCGGTGAGTTCGGTCTGCGCGGCTGGCAGTGGATGTTTCTGGTCGAGGGGCTGCTCGCCTCGGTGGTGGGGGTGTGGACTTATTTCTATCTCACCGACCGCCCCTCGGATGCCGGATGGCTGACACAGGATGAGCGGCACATTCTCCAGACTACGATGGATGGTGAAGAAGCGGCCCGAGCATCTTCGGGGAGCCATCGTCTGAGCGATCTGCTAAAGGATCGTGGCGTGATGCATCTGTGCCTGATCTACTTTCTCATCCAAGTGAGCGTCTATGGCGTTGTCTTCGCCCTGCCATCCCAGGTGGAGCGGCTGCTGGGCAAAGCCGCTGGGTTTGAGGTTGGTCTAGTCACAGCGATCCCTTGGATTTGCGCACTGATCGCTGCGTATCTGATTCCAAAACTCGCTCAGGGGCGGCGGCGTCAGGTGGTTGTTTCGGTCTTGGTGGCCTGTGCGTTGGGGT
>JBEBGU010000972.1:0-1647 GCA_040081325.1 Prosthecobacter sp. | reverse complement strand
TGTCTGAGAAAACCATTTTCCAAAAGATCATCGACCGGGAGATCCCCGCTCCCCTCGTCTATGAAGACGACCTCGTGGCCGCTTTTAACGACATCAATGCCCAGGCTCCGATCCATATCCTGATCGTGCCCAAGAAAGTCATCCCGCGCGTCGGTGAGGCCGAGGCCGAGGATCAGGCCACACTCGGCGCACTGCTCCTCGCGGCAGGAAAGATCGCCGACAAGCTCGGCATCAAGGACCGCTCGAAGGGCTTCCGCCTCGTCATCAATCACGGCAAAGACGCCGGTGAAACCGTCCCGCATCTACATGTGCATCTCCTGGCAGGTCGCGAGCTAGCCTGGCCTCCGGGTTGAGTTAAAAAACTTCTCCACAGGCGCAACTTTGTCCGCCTAGCGCAGTTTATTTAGCGTAATGGAACCTCTCACCCCCAACGATCCTCTCTGGAACGTGCTCGGCAAAGCCAAGCTGGTGAAACCGCGTGCAAACTTCGTCCAAAACGTGATGCGCGCCGCCCGCCAGACTCCGCAGGAGCGTGGTTGGCTGGCCCAGTTCAAAGGCTGGTGGCAGGAGCGTGAGTCGCCATCGGCTGGCCTGACATGGGCAGCTCTCGCGACAGTGGTCATGCTCGCCGTCTCGCTCACACTCATGACTCGGAATGAAGCACCTCAAACCGCTGCTGTTCCCGTGATCGAAGAGACACTGCTGATAGAAGCCGACTTCCCGCTCGTCTCTGAATTTGAGACCGAGTGGAAAAAACTGGAAACCATGGGCGACCTACTCGCCGTGCAAGACACGTCCGAACTCACGGACCGTGAGATTCATCTGCTGCTGTATTAATCTACGCTGGTGGCGTCGATGCGACAGCGGCGGCGTAGGCTTCCTTGAGTTTGGGATCAGTCTGTGTGTGGCTGCCGCGATAGACGAGCAGCAGGCCGAGGCGGGAGAAGTCGGTCGTGTTGGGTGCGGAGTGATGAATCGTCTCGCACTGATGGATCGTGGCGTCGCCTGGAGCGAGTAGGCCGCAGAATTGATCGCTGAGCGGCACGCCAGATGGCTCGGCCATGCCGATGCTGTTGCCTCGGACGCCGCTGGGCTTCGTGGGTTGCATACCGCCTTTGTGCGAGCCTTTGACGAAGAACACGGGACCGTTTGCCTCGGTGACAGCATCGATGGCAATCCAGACCGTGAGCATGTCTGGCGGTGTCTGGCAGAAGTAGGCGTTGTCTTGATGATAGGGTACGCCGGAACCGATGCGGGCTGGCTTGCTGAAAGTCTCGACACCGACAAGCAATGGCCCGCCATGCACGAACGGGGAGATGAAGGCGAGGATGTCTGCGCGCTCGCCAAGTTGGCGGAAGAAGGTGTTGTATTTCTCCAAGCGCCACAGATTACGCACGGTCTTCTCATCCTTCTCAAAGGTGCGGGCATCGACGGGTTGTACGGCGAGATCATCGCGGATGTAACGGTCGAGTTCGGCACGCACGGCGGCGACTTCATCGGCGCTGAGGAACTGAGGGACGAACACGACACCGTCGTGTTCGTAGTTAGCGAGAAGCATGGTAGTGTTATTGATGTTCATGGTGTGAGTTGGGATAAAACTGCAGCGTCGTCGAATTCCAACGCGGCCAAGGCCTGATCGAGATGCGC
>JBEBGU010000971.1:0-1650 GCA_040081325.1 Prosthecobacter sp. | reverse complement strand
AGCCTGTGAGACATCGACGCCGTGCTTGGTGGCGATGTCGTTCCATTCATTCACCCAGTAACGGATCGGCTGACCTCCCGCCGCGACCTTGATGTAGGCCACATCGGCCTCGGGGAAGAGTTTCTTCGCCTCCGGCTCAAATCCGAGCTTCGGGTCCATTCCAGCCATATTTGACTGGCCGGAGAGGATGAAGAGATGCGAAGGCTTGTCTGCGGCTGAAGCGAGCGAGACAAGGGCGAGTGTGAAGAGGAGGAGGTGTTTCATGAAGTAGGGTCAATTGTGGGACCTTAGGGCCACTAGTAGTGCCTTCTCAAAGTCGCTTGTGCAGTGGAGTTTTCCTGAGGCGTCCTTTGTGATTTGGCTTTCGCGAAGTCGCTGATTCAGCCAGTCTTCGACGAATGCGGGCGCATAGCCTTTGGTCGAGATCGCACCGTCGCTAAAAGCTATCAACGATGGATAATCTTCGAGATATTCCTTCTGTGTAGTCGCGCCTTTGTTTTTGTGATGCGCGTAGAACTGAAGATCATATATAAGCTGCGATTCTGTATCCGAATGCAGCGCAAAGTAGCCTTTGGCGCGAGTGATCTTCAACAGGAGGCACCGAACATGCTTTTCAAGTCCTTGCTCGGCTTTGCCACTAAAGAACTGAGTGAGAACAGTGGAAAAGCTGCCTGACTCTATGCGCTTGAGTGCATCCTCCAAGTCGGCAGCCGACGTGTCGTAAACATCTTCACTGACGAGCCCGCGAACGAAGGCCTCAAAACTCGGTGCTAAGAACGTGATTTCATAGTCCATCTCTTGGTCCACATGGACTACTCGTGGCTCACCTTCCGGTCCACATGCAGAGTAATCCAGCATCACAAGATCATGCCCAGCCGAGGGGGTGTCACATATGCAGACGCCAATATCTGGGTATCCCCACTCTTCAATCATGAACTTGCTCCCGAGGCTGCCGCACAACGAATATGCTTTGGTGCTGCCAATACCCGATATGCCAGAGATGGCGATATGATCCTCCGCCCATGAAGTTGGCTCGGTAGTTGGAAAACAGGTCTTATTCACCAAGCCTCCGTTCTGCACTCGCATCAGTTCGATATAGGATGCTGGGAGCTTGTAGCCCAATTTCTTTTCAACAGAAGCAATGGCTTTCGTGCTTGGGGTTTTCTCCACGTATTCTTCCAAGGAATAATCGTCGTCTGACCAAAAGCCGGTCATATCGTAATCTTTATAAATGGTAACCATAGTTATAGGTGCATGATTTAACGAATCCAGATGGCTTTGCCAGTGCCGCCGCGCGGCGTGGTCTTGGGGTAGTCGGGGTTGGGCTTTTGCTCGATGACGCGGACGATTTGGTCGATGGGCAGATCGGTTTGGGCATCGCGGACTCGAACGCCGGTGACGGAGACATTGCGCACGGTGCAATCGAGGTCGGGGGAGAAGATTTCGACCCAAGTGGCCGGGTCATCGGACTTGTGTTTGTAGGTCGCAGACTTGGGGCCAAGTTCGATGAGGCGGAAGTCGTCTCGTGGTGAGAAGTCGAGTTTCACGTCGGAGACAGCGAGCCCGTCGCTGTTGGCATGCACCTGGATGCTGCCGGGGCGATGGAAGACGAGTTTCTCGAAGCGGAGGTTTTTCAAAGTGCCTACACCG
>JBEBGU010000221.1:0-6430 GCA_040081325.1 Prosthecobacter sp. | reverse complement strand
GCCGCCGGCCGGTCGTCACGAGACGGTGATCGAATACTCCGACGACGGCGGCGCGAGCTGGCAACTCAGCGCCTCAAAACTCACCTCGCCATGCTACGAAGGCTACAACGGCTCCAACGAAGGTGCCTGCGAGCCCTGCTTCGAGGAACTCCGCGACGGCTCCATCTGGATGCTCATGCGCACGCAGGCTGGATGCCTTTTCGAGTCCATTTCCAAAGACAACGGCACCACATGGTCAGCCGCTGCTCCCACGCGTTTTCGCACCTCGACCGGGCCCGCCAATCTGCTCCGTCATCGCGATGGAAGGCTCGTTTTGACCTGGAACAACTGCGAACTGCCGCCGAAGCACGAAGGCGTCGGCGTCTATGGCGGACGCGATGCGCTGCACATGGCCATTTCGAGTGATGATGGCCGCACCTGGCAGGGATTCCGCGAAATCTACCTCGACCATCGTCGCAACGACAATCCAGCCGCCTCTGGCGATCGCGGCACCGCCTATCCGCTCGCCGCTTTTACCGAAGATGGTCAAATCGTGGTCCTCGCCGGACAAGGTAAAGGCGGGCGCAATCCCATCCTCGTCGATCCCGACTGGATCACCGCCACCAGCGCCGAATCCGACTTCCGCGATGGTCTCGCGAAATGGACCGTCTATCAACACATCGGCCCTGCAAAACGCTGGTGGCGTGCGCGCCGCATCGGCTGCGAACTCATCGAAACACCCGGTGAAAAAGACACGCGCAGCTTGCATGTCCGCCATGCAGCATCGTCCGATGCCCCTAGCGAACCCGACACCGCCGTGTGGAACTTCCCCAACGGCTGGCGCGGCGAACTCACCGCCCGCATCCGCCTCCCCGCAGGCTCGCAAGGTGCCATCTTCTCCCTCAACGACCGCTTCTTTGATCCCTCGAACACCCTCGGCGAAGACGCCGCCGTGTTTCAGGCCCGCGTGACCGCTGAAAACACCCAACCAGACACTTGGCACACTCTTTCGCTGCGCTGGGATCTCAGCAGCGGCCAATGTGAGTATCGTTTCGACGACAAACTCATTGCGACTCTCCCAGTTCACTCGAAGACGCTCAATGGCGTCAGTTATGTCCGCATTCGCTCTGCCGCGAGCACGCCCGATCCTCACGGCATCATCATTCGCCATGTGAAAGCTCAAATCAGTGATCCGAATGCCCCAGCGGTCACACCCGAACAAGTGCTCGCCTCGCAGCAGGAATATGTGAGGGCCGTCGTCTCACGCTGGTGACCCAGTGTGGTGCAGCCGTCCCGGCTGCCTCTGATG
Organism: Prosthecobacter sp.; assembly: GCA_040081325.1. Lineage (GTDB taxonomy): Bacteria > Verrucomicrobiota > Verrucomicrobiia > Verrucomicrobiales > Verrucomicrobiaceae > Prosthecobacter. The sequence continues at coordinate 5,142 of JBEBGU010000221.1, read as the reverse complement.
AGTCCAGAGGACTCAACCACACTAAGACTTCGGTTTCGCGCTCCAAAGAGCGACGTTGCGGAACTGCGCTCCCTCCGCTTTTGCGACGAATCCGACGCGGCCTTTGCGCTCCTTGAAGCGGTCGTGGCTGGCTTCGAGCACATGGTCGTCGATTTTGGCGAAGAAGTGGTCGCCACAGATTTCGACCGTGATGCGGTGCCAGGTGTTGGGGTCCAGTTTGACCTCGATCTTCTTCAATTCCTCGCGGCGGGTTTCTTTCGCGATGCCGCTCATCTTTTGAATCCAAATCGCGGTGGGAGTGATCATCACGCGGCCTTGATGGAGGTTCGGTTGATTCGTATCGCGGCACACGAAGCCGATCTGCGGCGAGGCTCCGAGCTTGAACTCACCTGTCAGCACATAGTCGCCGAGGTCCACGATGTGCTCGCACACGGCCTCGTGGCCGTTCGGGCGCTTCTCGCTCGGGCCTTCCTGCACGGCGTAGGCCGCGCCATCCTTGATGCTCCAGGTGCCGATGCCGCCGCGCCAGACGTCGGTGCCGGGTTGCTTTTGTTTCGTGAAAGACTCCGGCTTATCAAAGGCCTCGGCGGCGATGAGCTTGTCCGGCAGGCATGTCTGCGTGGTTGGCGGAGTCGGATCAGCAGCCAGGGCAACCATTGAAGCGAGCAGGAGGGCGATGAGTGATGGTTTCATGGGATCGAGAGTAGATTCGACTGGCAATCGAATCATGGGGCGGAAGGCTTCGATTGCCAATCGAAGCTACAATAACGCCGTGCTTTCCAATACGCCGCGAGGTGGTAAACGAGACCGCAACTCGCATTGTGCGTGTAGTCGAAGCTGCTGAGGAGTTTTTGCAGCGCAGACCGCTGTTCGTTCGTGAGCGACGGCGAATCGACCATGAGCAGAATGAGCGCGGATTCGCCCGCTTCACGCGTGAGATGCCAGATCTCGCGAAACGGCCCCCACTGCGGATTCGGGTAGCCTTTTTGGTTCTTCCACTCGATAACCGTTCTCCAATCAGGACCGAGCATCTGCATCTCTTCGGGGCTCTTTGTCTCGATTTGAGCCAGGACGCTCGTGAATCGCTTCGCAGCCAGATCGCGAACGTGAAGCATGTGCGCGTGGATTTGTGTTTTGAGCGCCACATCAGGCTCCAATACATACAGAAGCTCCAGCGAGCACTGCATCTGAAGCAGCGCGTAGGCAGGTTTGTTCTCGCCGGGATTCGCTGACTGCTCGATGGCCTCGGCGGCATATTTCCGCCACTGCTCACGGTAGCGCCCGTTCTTCGTCACATCCCACGCCGCCGCGTAGATCATCGGCAACCGCGCGGCTTCATGCGACTGCACCTTCCACATGCGACAGATGCCCAACGGACAGCGCGAGCCATCCGAACGGCAGAAATCGAAGTCATTCTCCGGCGTCACAAACGCGATCATCCGCTCCGCCACAGCGGCGAGGATGACCCGGATTTGCTCCTTCGTGACCTCATCCGCCAGCGGACTGCGGTAATATTGCCACAACCCGTGAACAAAGTGCGTCACCTGATCGCGTGACGAGTTGATGTAAGTGCTCGTGCCATCCTCCGGGCACACATTGCGTGCCACAAAGCCCTTCACTCCATGCACGGCGACGCAGCGCTTGAGTCCGGCAAAAACGTTCGCCGCCTTCTCTCGCAGCGACTCGTCCTTCGTGACCTCAAACCGATCACACAGCACGCTCAACATCGCCCCGCCGAGAATCGCGCCATCCTCCATGCCCGTGCTGTAGCCACAGGGATTGGGGTATTGCCGCTTCACCTCATCCGCCGTCGGCAAATGAGCTTGTTCCTTACCCTTCTCATAGCTGCTGAGGTAATCGCCAAAGGTCTGCACCTTCGGCAGATAAAAGCGCGTCCAGACCATGTTCCAGGCTTGCTCGATGTTTTGAGCGCCGGCGTTCTGCGCATGACTTTGACCAAAAAGGAACGCAAGGAACGAGAAGGAGAGAAATAGGCGCTTCATTCGTTTGGCTTCTTGCTTCGAGCTGCGTGGTCTCTCTTGCACCAGCAATGGTGGCGCGACTTTGTTGAGTTGACGGACTCCAATTAGCCTTGGTAGTCGATGGAGTGCAGATAGGACTCTGCGGATGAGCCAAAGCGCCAGCGGACCATGGTGAAAAAGGATTTCCAGCTTCCATTTGAATCTTTGGCTAGGTGGCGCTGAACCAAGGAAGGGAAGAGTGTTGCTGGCTGAGGGGAGTTCTCGCGCAGGCGCTTGATTTGGCTCTCAATCGTTTTGTGAACGCGCATCCGTGCTTCGGACAGGCGGCGGCAATTGAGATTGAAGATGCGGATAGTCTCCGCTGCCAAGTCTGGTGCAATCCCTGCTTCCGCACACAAATCATGATCCGGCTCGATGTCCATTCGGTCTGAGCTCTGTCGATACTGGAAAATGCGTGCAAAAGCAGGAACTTCGTCAGTGGAAAGCACCGCTCCATCCACGATGTCATCCTCCTTGGCAACATCGCAACTCCGGTTCTCCGATGCTGGAGCAAGGTAGGCATCGGGGTTGGTCATCCAGGTCTGATCTCCTCCTCGACAAGCCAACCAGAGATTGGACCAATGCAGTCCCCAGTTGAATGGCGCTGGCTGGTTCGGCGGCTGGGATCGGTCGGACTTGGGATGAAAATGGGCAATCTGCCGATCATGCTCATCAAGGTGGCGTTCACAGTAGGCGCACAATCCGCCCTGATCGTTCACGGTCTGGTCCAGAAGACTGGATGAACAGGCGGTGCTCTTAAAGTCGTCCCAAGTCGCTTCAGGAAGTTCCTGGCGGAAACTTGTCAGACATTCTGGCTCCGGCTGTGACTTCGGCACCTTCTTCACAAGCCAACCTCCCTCTCCCAAAGGCGATTCTCAATCATGGTGATGGCTTCATCCACCGCCGGTTCATTGCCTGAGAATTGTTGATTCAAAACGATCGCAAGGTCTTTGGCCTGATCGAGCTTTCCATCCGAGATCAAAGCAAAAAGCTCTTCGAGCTTTTTGACTCGTGGATTTTTCTCCTTGGGAGGGCGGCTGCTGATGCCCATCACACGCTCAAGAGTTCGCTTGCTCTCCGCACCATAAATACCTCCAGGTGCGGCATTCAATTTGCCGTCACGCAAAACCTGGACACTGCGACTGTGAACGGATGTCAGTACTGCAGGGCTGTGCGTTGTCAGGATGAGCTGCGTGTTTGGGAAGGTATTTTGAAGCTGGGGAACAATAGTCTGCTGCCAGTCTGGGTGTAAATGGAGATCAACTTCATCAATCAGAAGGACAGCTTCTGATTGCAGTGGGTCAGCCATCTTCGGATTTGCCTGGGCTAGGCGGCGGGCAAAGTCCATGACCAGCGCCAGCATCGTGCGATAGCCGTCACTAAGCTGTTCTGCGAAGAGATCAGTCACACTGCCATCTTCGTTTTTACGGCTGAGCTGAAAGTGCAGCGGATGAGTGGTGATACGGGGTTCGATAAACTCGGGTAACATCCCCTGAATAGCACGGCGGACAGCTTCCAGCACGGAAAGGCGAAAGCGAAACTCTTGCTTGCGATTCTGCATCGCGAGTTCATCGCGCTCCATGGCGAAGAACCACTCAAACGCGTCCTTGAAGCGGCTGACAGGATCAAGGGCATTTTTCAGAGCGGCACCGCGCGAAAAGGCACTCTCGAAATTTCTTTGGCGCTGCGGGATGTCGAGCACGGCGCGGCTTGTTCCATAGTACGCATAAACCGGGACATTTCCCGCCTCACCATTTGGATTTTCAGCAACCTGGAAGACATCATCGTCCAAAGCCTCATTGAGATGTTTGTTTCCAATAACCGGAGGCAATGCAGCCTTGGTGCGTTTGGATTTGTCTCTGAGAAGGTGGGCATCCCATTCAACGACATGACCGTTGGGCCGACCTTTGAAGTGGAGATGGCAGAATGGTTTGGGCGAAGTGTTGTCAAAAATAGCAACGCCTGCGCTTGGGTGGCGAGCAGTCTCCGTGATGTCGAGTAGATTTCTTCGTTTGCCTCCGGGTGTTTGTCCAAAGCGTCTGGCGATGGGTGCCAGCCCCAGAGCTATCGCGTCTAGAATGGCTGATTTACCCGCACCATTGTCGCCGACAAAGATGTGAACATTCGATTCTGGTTCAAACCGAACACTCAGAGATTCGAAGCAGCGAAAATTTGTGAGGTGAATTTCAGACAATCTCATGTTGGAGAGGCTCCTTTTAGCATGCGGTTCATAAGGGCGAAACGCACTCATGTCACCCCTAAATCAGGCTCACGCTGAAACAGCTTCCTGACAAGATGCTGAATGTCTTCGTGCTTTTGCGCCAATTCCATTTAGGCACGAATTACCTGTTCACCAGACTCAATCGCGGAAGCTTCATCAGAGGACGACGGGGCTGGATTCGCCGGGGAGGATGGCTTCCTGGCAATGGATGAGGCTTTGACCGAGCACGCTGGCGGCGCGGTCGGCAAAGGCGAGTGCGGGATCGCTGGGCGGCGGCTTAACGGTTGGTGTGGTGGATGGAGGTGTTGCCTCGCTGATGAACTGTTTCAGGCGGGCGAGGTTGGCGTCGTTGCCTAGCTTGAGCTTGGCTTTGAATTCCGCTATACGAAGCAGAGGGTCAGAGGAGCGGAAGTTCAGGCGTACGAGATGAAGATCTTGACGCGCCAACGTCCCGTCGAAGAACCGCTCACCTAGCCTCTCTCTAAAACCGATACGTCACGCGCAGGCGGAACATGCGCGGTTCGATGGGATGGATGTGCGTGTCATTGGCCGCAGGTCGGCCGGGTGCCTGGCTCTCGTAAAAGTAGGAGATGTCGTTGTCTTGACGGTCCAGCAGGTTCAGGCAATCGACGGCGGCTTCCCAGTTCTTGCGGCGATAGCCGACGGTGGCATTGACGAGAACGCTGTCGCGTCCACGCACGGTGTCGGTTTCCTCCAGCGGACTGTTGGCGAACATGCGAACACGAGCACCAGCGAACCAGCCGGGTGCCACTCCCTGCGCGCCGAGATTGACGCCGCCGCTGAACATGATCGGGATGCTGTTCGGGATGTGGTCTGCACCTGCGGGGGCATCGACAAAGCGCGCATGTGTCAGCGCCAGTTCGCCATCGGCGCTGACCT
>JBEBGU010000220.1:0-6439 GCA_040081325.1 Prosthecobacter sp. | reverse complement strand
TCACGCCAAGCATCGAGTTTGTCAGTCTTCCACGGTTTGTTTTTGGTGGCCCAAAAGACTCGACTGTGGTGCTTCGACACGCTTTGCACGCCGCCACAGATTTCAGCGAGTTGCTGCTCAGTGCGCTTGGCACCCCAATCATTGTGAAGGGCGACGATCAGTGTGCCACCATCAGCTAGTAAATCATGCGCTTTAGCGATGTCTGCCAGGATGGTGTCACGCTGGCGCTCGGGCAGCAGGAGTATGGTCTCAAACGTGCCGGTGATGTCGCGCGTCGGCTTCAATCCCGCTGCGTCCAGTGCGACGGCGCGTGGCTTCCAAGTCTGCTCACAGGTCAGTCGGTCAGCGAAGCGTGCAAGCAGTTCTCCCGGTTGAGCGTGGAGGAAAAGCACCCGGCCTGTCTGCCCGAGTTCAGGTTGGGTTTCCAGGACAAAGGAGAGGGCGTCGAGAGCGTGCAAAGAGGGCGAGTGAAGAGGGATTTAGTGTGAGACTATGGCACGTCGTAGATGCCGAGAGCGGCGGCATCAAAACGGGCACAGCCGACTTCATCAGCGATCTCGTTGAGTGCTTCGACCTCAGCGGTGGTGAAGAGCAGTCCGCCGGCATTTTCAGTGTGCGCGGCGTTTTGTGCCTCAGGCTGGCCAGGGAGCATGCAACCTTCATTGCCATGGCCGAGGATGTCGTCGATCACAGCCTTCATGTTCTCGGCAAAGTTGCGGCCTTTGGCGAACATGCCGCTGCTGATGGCATCAGGGTGAATGACTTGGAAGTAGAAGCTGCTGGTGCGCTTTTCACCCGTGGGGAATGGCTGACTCTTGATGTCAGGATGCGCGCCGCCACCGCGCAGGGTTGGCAGTGAGCCACCGATCATCGCTCCCATGACTTCGATGAGCAGAGAGAGGCCGTAACCTTTGTGAGCGCCGAAAGGCAGGAGCCAGGCGGCTTCATTCGGATCTGTTGTTGGTTTGCCGGCAGCATCCACCGCAGCGCCGGGAGGCAGCGGCTTGCCTTCACGCTTCAAAACTTGCACGCGGCCCATAGCCACGGTGCTGGTCGCCCAGTCGATCACGATCGGGAATCCGCAGGCGTCTTGGGTTGGCAGACCCCATGAATGTGGGTTGGTGCCGAGCACCGGAAATTTGCCACCAAAGGGCACGACCTCACCGAGTGTAGAGGTGCAGTTGGTGTAGGCGATGTAGCCTTTCTTTGCGGCATCCATCACATAGCCACCGCCCCAGAGATAGTGGAAGGCATTGTCCACACTGACCTGACCGATGCCGTATTTATCCGCCATCTCCATGCAACGCTCCATCGCGCGGAAAGCCACGCTTTGGCCCAGTTTCAAATTACCATCCCAGGCCTCGCTCGCAGCGAATTTCTTGTCGATCACCTTGATGTCGGCACCCGGCTTACAGCCACCTGTAGCACTGCCAAAGAGGTGATCGAGATGCAGTGCCTTGATCGCATTGTGAGTGCGGATGCCGTGGGCGCTGGCCATCTCGCAGAAGCGTGCCGCGTCCTCGGCCTCGGCAGCCGTGTAGCCGCGATGCAGGTAAGCAGCGCGGACGAGATCATTGTGAGCAGTGGTGGGGACGATGTGGTAGCTGGTGGCCATAGCGGTTAGGGCCGCTTGATTGACGCAGGATTGCTCCGATTGCCAGCGGGAAGTTCAACCGTCGCTGCAAACACGTTCCTGAGATCAGAGCGCCCCCTCATGCTCTAGCAGCCAGCGTTTGCGATCCACGCCGCCTGCATAGCCGGTGAGTAGGCCGGTGCTGCCGATGACGCGATGGCAGGGAATGATGAGTGAGATGGGATTCCGGCCGATGGCGGCTCCGACTGCACGGACAGCGTTCGGTGCGCCGATCTGCTCGGCGAGTTGGCCGTAGGTGAGTGTTTCGCCTTTGGGGATGCTTTTGAGCGCCTGCCAGACCTTCTTTTGAAACTCAGTGCCGATGATGAGGTCGAGCTTCGGCATGGCTCCCCTGCCCTTGCCACTGAAGTAACTGGTGAGCCAAGTGCGTGCTCCATCGAATCGCGCGCCATCATCGCGCTGCCAAGTGGAGGAGTCAGTGGGCCAGTGCTTCTGGCCCTCGAAGTAAAGGCCGCTGAGGCCATGATCTGTGGCTGTAAGTGTGATGGGGCCGAGTGGGGAAGCAACTTCAGTGAAGTGGAGGGTAGGTTTCATGGAATCTTTGCGGTTCGATCTCAAGGTCTCTATATCATGACGCTATTCATCCGCTTCGCTCAGCCTTTTTCAGAGATCAATGTGGTGACTCGACAGTCGGCATTTCAGCGCCACTGTGCGCGCTCGTTTCCCCCCATGCTCTCTGTTTCCAATGCCAGTAAAACCTACGCAGGCCGCACGCTTTTTAGCGGCGTCTCGTTTCATATCAACCGCGGTGAAAAGATCGGTCTGATCGGACCGAATGGCGCGGGCAAATCGACTTTATTCTCCCTGCTGCTGCGTGAGACGACGCCAGATGAGGGGCAAGTGACGATGGAAAAAGGGCTCGATTTCGGCTTCCTACCGCAGGAAAGCGCGCCGGTGGATGACATGACGGTGCTGGAACTAGCGACCAGCCATGTCCATGAGCACAGCGCCTGGGAGGCGGAGCCGAAGGCCAAGCGCATCCTCAAAGGATTAGCCTTTCGTGAGAGCGACTTCGACCGCAATGCACGCACGCTAAGTGGTGGTTGGGTCATGCGTGCTCACTTGGCACGACTGCTCGTGCAGGAGCCTGATTTACTGCTGCTGGATGAGCCGACGAATCATCTCGACCTCGAATCCCTCATCTGGTTTCAGGACTACCTGGAGAGCTATCAAGGAGCCATCCTCATGATCTCGCATGACCGTGAATTTCTCAATGCGCTGACAGTTGCCATTTTGGAAATCGGTCGTGGTAAAGTGACACGCTATCGTGGCAACTATGACGACTACCTGCGTGAGAAAGCCGCGCGCGAGGATCAGCTCCAAGGAGCCTATGACAATCAGCAGCGCGAGATCGCGAAGATGCAGCAATGGGCGGATCGCTTCAAAGCCAAGGCCAACTTTGCCTCACGCGCTCAGGACAAACTGAAGATGATCGGGCGCATGGAAAAGGTGGATGCTCCCGTGGCAGCAGCCAAGACCGTGAAGTTCCGCTTCCCTCAGCCACCGCGCAGTGGGCAGCGCGTCATAGCGCTGAAGGCGCTCGACTTCGCCTATGGTGAGACGCCGGTGTATCAGGGCCTTGATTTCGAAATCGAGCGCGGCCAGCGCATCGTGCTCGTCGGACCAAACGGCGCGGGCAAATCCACGCTACTCAAGCTGCTGGCGGGCGCTCTCAAACCTCAGGGAGGCAAGCATGAACTCGGGCACAATGTGAAGCTCGGTTACTTCGCCCAGTATCGTGGCGACGTGCTGAACATGAAGCACACCGTTCTTCAATCCGCCATGGATCTGCCTAGTCGGCCCGGTGAAAACCTCTGCCGCACACTGCTCGGTTCCTTCCTATTTCAGGGGGATGATGTCTTCAAGACAGTTGGCATCCTTAGCGGTGGTGAAAAGTCACGTCTCGCTCTCGTGCGCCTGCTGCTTGACCCGCCGAACCTGTTGCTCATGGACGAACCGACGACGCATCTGGATATGGGCAGCATTGATGCCCTAATCAACGCGCTCGAAGACTATGAAGGCACGCTCGTGTTCATCAGCCATGACGTTCACTTCATCCGTGCCATGGCCAAGACGGTCATTCACATCGCCACGGGTGTGATCACTCCTTATGCCGGGGATTATCAATACTTCCTCGACAAGACCAAGGCCACTTCAGCACGCCACGCGCTGACTGCTAGCCTGACGAATAGTCAGCCCACAACCTGGGAATCAAAGCCGGCCAACAACACGCCGTCCAACGTGCCCGCGAAGTCGAAAGAACAGCGGCGAGCGGAGGCCGATGCGCGGAACTCGCGCAGCAAAGGGCGGAAGGACGTGGAGCAAAAGATCTCCAAGATCGAGACCGAACTGGCAACCATGGACAAGCGCAAGCATGAGATCGTAGCCCTGCTCCAAGACAGCGCGACGTATGCCGACCCAGTGCAGTTCCGCGCTCTGAGTGCCGAATTGGAGAAGCTCGAGCCAACCATCGCCAAGCAGACCTCAGCCTGGGAAAAAGCCACTGAGGAACTCGAAGCGATGCCAGCCGCATAAGCCGCATCTCTGTCTGGTTGCGACACTGTCTGGTTCGTCACTTGACATCTAGCGCCCTCTGTCTTCAGACTCAGCCGCCACACCAACCTCTCCCGACCTATGATCTCCCTGCAAAAGTTTTTCGGCAAAACGGATGTCTTCTATGACCTGCTCGAAGCCAGTGCCGAAGAAGCAAGGCTCAGTGTTCAAGCACTGACCACGCTGCTTTCTCAATCGGCAAAAGATCGTTCGTTGGAGGCCTTTATTCTCTCACGCCGCAAGGACAAGCAGATCACCGAACAGATCGATGAAGCCCTCTGCCGCACCTTCGTCAGCGACCTAGAGCGTGAGGATGTCGAGGCTTTGGCAAACGCCATTTATAAGATCCCCAAGACGGTCGAGAAAATCGCCGAGCGCATCATCATCGCTCCTGATCGCGTGCAAGGAGTGGACTTTTCAAAGCACCTCAAGATGATGCAGGAGGCCGCAGACACCGTCGTCATCATCGTCCAGGAGTTGCGCAAAAAGCTCTACTTAGAGAAGGTCAAAGACCACAACGCCAAGCTTCAATTCATCGAGGGAGAGGCTGACAAGCTCATGCTCGAAATGTTGGGTGATCTTTATTCCGGCAAGCACGAGTGCGTCTCCGTCATTTACCTGAAGGATCTCTACGATCTCATGGAAAAGGTGTATGACCGCTGTCGAGATGCTGGCAACGTCGTCTCTCACATCGTTCTCAAATATTCCTGAGCACCGCGTATGACCTCCGCTCTGCTCCTCCTTTTCGTGGTGCTGCTGGTGGTGCTAGCCTTTGAGTACATCAACGGCTTTCACGACACCGCAAACGCCATCGCCACCGTGGTATCCACCAAGGTGCTGACTCCGCGTCAGGCACTCCTGCTCGCTTCTGGCACCAACCTCATCGGGGCCTTTTGCGGTCAGGCCGTGGCCAAAACCATGCACAGCGGACTGATCGATGACAAAGTCGTCGCGATCACCTCACTCACCATTCTTTGTGCCATGCTGGGAGCCATCGTTTGGAACCTCATCACCTGGTGGTTCGGCATGCCATCCAGCTCCAGTCACGCACTCATCGGTGGACTCGTCGGAGCCGCCATGGCATCCGCCCCAGGCTCGTGGAACTGGCATGTGCTCATCTGGTCGCGCCACAAGATCGACTCCAAGACAGGCCTAGCCACGGCTGACATGGAGGGCATTTTTCATAAGGTCGTCGTGCCGATGATTTCCTCACCCGTGCTTGGTTTCAGCATTGGCTTCATCCTCATGGGCATCCTGTTCTTCCTCATTCGGAATTGGCGGCCCAACACTGTGAACTCTTTCTTTGGTAAGATGCAGATCGTCAGCGCTGGCTACATGGGATTTGGCCATGGCATGGCAGATGCACAGAAGACGATGGGTATCATCATGCTCACTCTCTTTGCCTCTACCAAAGCAGGCGAACTGGATCAACTCCCTACCTGGCTACACTTCCTGCGAGTCCCGGATAAAAGCGCCAGCATCCCTACTTGGATCATGCTCACCTGCGCGCTCACTATGGCCGCAGGCACCTATGCGGGCGGTTGGCGCATCATCAAAACTCTCGGTCACAAGATGGTCAAAATGAAACCCGTCCACGGGTTCGCGGCTGAGACGACTGCGGCCACCATTCTCGCCGTCACCGGAGCCATGGGTATGCCAGTGAGCACCACGCACACCATCACCACCAGCATCATGGGTGTCGGTGCAGCACGCCGATGGAATGCAATCGAGTGGAGCCTCGTCGAGCGCATCGTATGGGCCTGGGTCATGACCATCCCAGTCACCGCCATCTTGGCGTATGTGATTTATAAGTTCCTGGCACTGTTTGCATAGCCTCTGCTCAAATCCGCACTTGCCCAGACTGCCTCGACATGCGAAAGCATGACCCGCGAAGCGCCCGTATTTCAACGGATAGAATGGTGGTCTCCGAAGCCGCATATCCAGGTTCGATTCCTGGCGGGCGCACGCAGCTAAAAGTGGGACTGCTAGTGACAGAGCAATAGCAGATGTAATCACGCGGCCCACGCTCCACTCGACAGACACTATGCCTGACCTCTCTCCTGCTGAACTGCAACGCTACGCCCGCCATCTGGCCATGCCCGAATTCGGATTGGAAGGGCAACGCAAGCTGAAAGCTGCGCGCGTGCTCTGCATCGGCGCGGGTGGGTTGGGATCACCGATCACGATGTATCTGGCTGCCGCTGGAGTCGGCTGCCTCGGTTTAGTGGACCC
>JBEBGU010000219.1:0-6450 GCA_040081325.1 Prosthecobacter sp. | reverse complement strand
AGTAGGATGATTGGCGTGCGTTCGCGTGATGGGCAAAAGAAAACGCCGTCGGGAGAGACTCCCGACGGCGCTGTGAGTTTGACTAAATCAGTTCAGATGACTGACCGGGAGGTGCGCCAGGAAGCGCTGGCAGACCACCAGGAGCTGCACCTGGAAGTGGGGGCAGGCCACCAGGAGCTGGAGGCAGACCACCGGGGGCACCTGGAAGTGCTGGCAAACCGCCAGGAGCACCAGGAAGTCCTTGGAGCTGGCCACTTGGATCACCCATCATCTGCTGACTCTGACCACCACCAGCCAAGATGTTCAACACCTGCTGGGGCTGATTTTGACTGGCCATGGTGAAGATGTCATAGCCACCTGCCATCGCCTTGGGACCGACTGAACCGCCTCTTTTGGAGGCTAGCTGTTCGACGCCCACGGAGTTGTCGTTGCGACCGATGATGACCTTACCACCACGCCATGTGCGGCCTGGCTTGAGCTGACCAGCAGCATCACAGTTCCAGTTTGGTGGCCAGCTTGGAGCCAGCGGATTTTCATACACCAATGGCATGATGCCATTGCTGGAAGTCGTCTGCCCTTGGGTCATCGCCCAGTGGTTTTCGCCTGCCTGCAATGCCTGATCATAGCCCGGGGCCGTACCGATATTGCCATCGGGAATATACATGGAGGCCTTCGCGCCGAAAATGCGCTCGTCCTGAATGACTTCTTCCTGCAGCAATACGCGGAAGGCGTCGTTAGCCGTTACGGCCTGACCGCCTGTGTTTGGGTTTTGGTAGGAGTCTGGGTAGATGGAGTTGTTTTCCTGCGCGAAGATCTTCATGGCCATGATGATCTGACGGCAGTTGTTGGACGTGGAGGTTTGGTTGGCCATATCTTGGATGACGCCAAAAGTAGGGACCGCCAGGCTCGCGAGAATCGCGATAATGGTGATCACCACCAGGAGTTCAATGAGGGTGAAACCTCTTTGGAGTGCTCGTTTCATAGTAGTGCGTTTATTGGTTTGGTTATGATGTATGTTTGGGTGCCAGAAGAATATTCCGTCACCCAACGTCATTAGACAAACCACTGGCCCAATTAGCGAGAAAAAACTTCTTATTCTCGCGTGATCGTTTCGTCCAGATTCAACATAACCCGGGCGGCCTCCAGCGGCTGTAGGGCGGCTAGGGTCCGTTTTTCCGCCTTTGTGGGCTGGCGCGCGGTGCAGCGGCGGAAACCTGCCTCCAGTCCATCCTTTTCGATGATGCGAGCCAATGCCTGGGCAAACTCCACCGAAGCACTGTCATTGAGCAGCGTCAGCGCTTGCAGCGGCGTGTTGCTCCGCAGCCGTCGTGTGCAGGTGCTAAAGCCGTCCGGCGCGTCGAAAACACTCAAGCCCGGCGGCGGTGTGGCACGGAAGATGAAGGTGTACAGTCCACGCCGGTAGCGGTCCTCCCCCTTGCTCAGTGGCCAGGTACGCTTCACCTGACCCAGGCCCATGACGCCTTCCGGGATCGGCGGATAGACGGGCGGCCCGCCCATCTTGGGGGAAATCAGTCCGCTGGCGGTCAGGCACACGTCACGGACGATTTCAGCATCCAGCCGCAGTCTATTTTGCCGCCAGAGGAGGCTGTTGTTTGGGTCCACCTTCGCTGCCGCTGCATTCACATTAGAGCTTTGGCGGTAGGTCCGGCTGGTGACGATGAGCTGGTGCAGGTGCTTCAGGCTCCAGCCGCTGTCCATGAACTCCACGGCCAGCCAGTCCAGCAGTTCAGGGTGCGTGGGCGCGCTACCCATGGTGCCAAAGTCATTCTCCGTCTCCACCAATCCGTGCCCGAAGTACTGCTGCCACACGCGGTTCACAATCACGCGCGCAGTCAGGGGATTCTCACGCGCCACCAGCCAGCGGGCAAAGTCCAGCCGTGTCGGCTTCTCCATTTTCAGCGGCGGCAAAATCGCGAGCACGCCGGGCTGCACCTCTTCGGCAGGCCGGGTGAAGTCACCTTTGATGAAGACCGTGGTCTTGCGCGGCTGCGGCAGCTCCTTCATCACCAGTGTGGTGGTGCCATTCTTGAGGGCTGTTTCAAGCTCCAGATGCCGGTCATAGAGCGGATTGAAAACCGGATCAGCGGTACCCGTCATCGCTTTGAAAAGAATGCGCTGATCCGCGCTCGTGCGCTTCGCATGCGGCTTGGCGATGCTTTTGACCGCATCTGCAGCGAGCAGTTTTCTCGACGCTTCACCGAGTTCCTTCTCCCACTCCACCAAGTCACTGAAATGCTCCTGAAGGTGCGCGTCGATCTTCTTCAATACCTCCTCATGCTGCACTTTGAGGGCATCAAGATTGTTGCGCGGATCTACGACGGGCAGTGTGGGCTCGTCCTGGCTGTTGAGGAAGGCGAACATCTGGTAATACTCGCGCTGGCTGAAGGCGTCGAACTTATGGTCATGGCACTGCGCGCAGCCGATGGTGAGACCGAGCCAGACGGTGCCCGTCGTGGCCACACGATCAAAGACGCTTTCAATGCGGAACTGTTCCTTATCGATGCCGCCCTCCTGATTGATCTGCGTGTTGCGGTGAAAGCCAGTGGCGATGAGTTGCTCCGGCGTGGGCTTTGGTAGCAGATCGCCGGCGAGCTGCTCGATGCTGAACTGATCATATGGCATGTCCGCATTCAGCGCCTGCACCACCCAGTCACGATATGGCCAGATGCTGCGCGGCGCGTCGATGCTGTAGCCGTTGCTGTCCGCGTAGCGCGCCTGATCCAGCCACCAGCGGCCCCAGCGCTCGCCGTAGTGCGGGGACGTTAGCAGAAAGGTGACCAGTTCGCTGTAAGCTTTCTCAGACAGATCCTTCTGCGGTGGCAACCCTGTGATGTCCAGATACAAGCGCCTAATCAGTGTCTCAGGCGCGGCTTCAGGAGAGAAAGACAGGCCTTCCTTCTTCAATCGAGCCTCGATAAAACTGTCCACACTCAGGCCGCTTCCAGAGGGTTTCTTTGGTGCGATGTAGGCCCAGTGGCGGTCATCGCTCGGCTGTTCACTCTTGGGGGTTTTCGCGCCTTCATTCACCCAGCGTTGGAGCAGTTCCACCTGCGCCGAGTCGAGAGGACCGCGCTTATAGGGCATCTGCGGCAGGTCGTCATGCATACCACGAACTGCTTGAATCAAGAGGCTCTCCTCAGCTTTTCCAGACACGATGGCGCCGCCGCGCCCGCCGCCTTTCAGCGCCGCCGCTCCTGTGTCCAGCCGTAGCTTCCCTTTTTGAGTCGTGGCACCGTGGCACTTCACGCAATGCGCCTGCAAAAGCGGTTTGATCTCCCGACCATAATCCACCGCCGCCATGGCGGATGACGTGAAACAGGCGAGACAGATGAGCAGACGAAACATGACAGCCTATTTCGTCTCCAAGTGCTCCGAGCTTTCAGTGCGGCGACCGTTGCATGATTTGACAATCCAGCGCCGCTGTCTCCCATCAGGCCATGCAACCTGAACGTGAACTCCTCCGCCTCGCCGCCTTCTCCGGCTTTGCCGCCGTCGCCCTCGGTGCCATGGGCGCGCATGGTCCTGTCCATGACACGCTGCTGGCCGCAGGCAAACTCGAGAGCTGGGAGACCGCCGTGCGCTATCATCTGCCGCACAGCATGTTTCTTTATGTTCTCGCCCTGTTTGTCGGCGCGGGCGGGAAACTGGCTTCGTGGGCCTGGCAGTGCCTTTTCACGGGCGTGCTTCTCTTTAGCGGCTCGATCTACCTGCTTGCCTATTTTGGCTGGAAATGGCTCGGTCCCGTGACGCCACTCGGCGGACTGGTGCTCATGGCTGGATGGCTGCTGCTCTCCAGTGTGAAGTGGAAACGCGCCTCTTAATTCACCCCATGAAATCACTCCTCACTCTCTCCTTGCTCATCGCCCTCGCCTCATGTGTCAGCACCATCAATAGCCACCGCATGAAGGCCGCTCAGCGCAAGATGCTCGAAACGCGGACGCTTCAGCAGGCTGGGCATTGGGATGAAGCATTGGCCTTGGCGGAGCGCATGAACTCCAGCGTTTCCAAATCCATCGCCAGTGATCCCATTCATCGCGCGGCAGGCGGAGCCAAAGTCGATTTGCGACCGCTGCTTGCCGCATGGTTAAACGGTCCGCTCAAGGATCTCAACGCCGCACTTCAGCAGAAAGATTCGCGGCGTTCGACGGCGGCGTTTGCCTCGCTTCGCCAGCAGTGCATCAACTGCCACACAGTGATCGGGAAGACGCAGGTTCAGATTCCTGAGATCCCGTAATCTCAGACCAGCCCGAACAGCTTCTTCAAAGCCGCCGCATCCGCCGTCGTCGCCAGCATAAAGCTCTGGCTGCCGTCACTCCAGGCGGCCATGTTCCAATTTTTGCTGGAGGCAAATTCAGGCTTCATTTGCGGCGGCGCGCCCGCGAGCCCCGCATTCTCCATGATCACGAGATGATCGTGGCCGGACGGGTGCCGATGCGGATGCTCTTGCAGCCATAAGTGGGCAGCCCGCTGATTGTTTCCGGCAGACGCTGCGGGTTTGGCGCACCGGTCGCCGCCAGATACCGCTTCACTAGCTCCAGATTCCCAGCGCGCTGATCAAGGCGGCTCATGCCATACTCGACTTGCACCACGGCCTTTAGAGACTCCGCCTGCCATTTCGGCATACCACCAAATTCAGGCCACAGCACCTGCCAGCCGATCGCGATGCATGATGCGATGGCGACAAGCACAGGCACGATCCAATTCTTGCGACGTTTCATCGGCTTCGCAGCAGCCGCTTGCAAAATGCTTTCACGCAGCCCTGCGGGCACAGTCCCGGCATTCAGCACATCCGAGACCTCTTCATCAAAAGCCGTGCGTTTTTCCAGCCACGCGCCCAGCTCCACATCCTGCTCAGCCATGGCACGCGCCTCCGCCGATGCATCTTGTGGACGCAGTGTGGTGGCATCGAGTTCTAGTCTGGCTTCTTCGCGGTTCACGAGGCGGTTTGTGGGTTGAAATGACCGGGGATGATGGTGGTGGCGGCGCTGTCTTCGATCCGGCGCAAGATGGCCCGCAAGTTGTCTTTGGCACGCGAGAGGCGGGACATCACCGTGCCGATGGGCACGCCCAAAGTCTCCGCGATTTCACGATACGAAAGCTCCTTCATGTAGAACAAGACGAGCGGCGCGCGGTAGTTGGGATCGAGTTCATTCAGGGCAAGTTGGAGCGTCATGCTGTCCACACGTGGAGGTTCCTGATCCTCCTGTGGCACACTGCCATGCAGGTCAGGCTCGAACTCCACCTGCTCATACTTCTTCTCGCGTCTGGCGATGCTGAGCCACTCGCGATAGATCGTGGTAAAGAGCCAGGTTTTCACCTTCGAGGCATCACGCAGCGTGTGCCCCTTTTTCGCCCATTGGAGAAAGGTCTGCTGAACCAGATCCTGCGCCGTCGCCTCGCGCCTGCACATGCTCAGGGCAAAGCGGTAGAGGCCCTGGTAATGGGCGTCCACAATCTGCTCGAAGCTGGGCACTGTCTCAGTCACGCGGCGAGTTATCGGGTGGGCGGTTGGCAGGTCAATGAAGAAGTCGAGGGAGAGTTCCATAAGCTCATGCAGCCTTTCTCCTTCGCGCATCAGGCTGGCAGTCAAACAGGGGAAATTTGTGTGTGGCGAGGGGATGCATGAGGAGGAGTGCTTGGGGTGAGAGCTTTGCAGGCCGGGTTTATTCCAGCAGCGATCTTTAATTGAGTTGAGATCAAGCCTGGGACCGAATGTGGAGCAGCAGGATGATGTGTGAAGGATGATAAAGTAATTGTTTTGAATCCAATTTCAGAGCGACTGCGGATGACTGGGCCACATGAAATACTCGGCCATCTTTTTTGTTTTTGTCGTGCTCGCGGCGGCAAGTCATCAGACACATGCCCACACCCTGGTCCCGGCATCCCTGCCCAAAGATCAGGCGCTCGCGCTAGTCCTCAAAACTGTTGAAGGAAACAGTCATCTCGTGCCCGCCATCACCAAGCTCCAGGCTGGTATTCAGGCCAGGCCGGATGATGTCAAAGCCTTGGAGCAATTGGCGCAGTTATACATCGCCCAGGCGCGGCTGACTTCAGATGAGACGCTCTATGTACGCTCCGAACTCTGTGGCCAGCTCCTCGAAGCGCAGAACCCGAACAACCCCACGGCCTTGCTGCTGCGAGGTCACTCTCTGCTGGCAATGCATCAGTTCCATGATGCGGAAGAAATCGCGAGTCAGCTGATCAAGATCCGCCAGGACATGCAGGACTACGCGCTGCTCGGCGATGCACTCATGGAGCAGGGCCAGCTTGAGGCCGCGCTGCCCATGTATCAGGCCATGATCGATGCCAAGCCCTGCATGCCGAGCTACAGCCGTGTCGCGCATCTCCGCTGGCTGAAAGGTGACGTCGCGGGTGCCATCGAGATGCAGGAGCAGGCCATCTCTTGCGCCAGTTACCGCGACCCTGAAG
>JBEBGU010000218.1:0-6455 GCA_040081325.1 Prosthecobacter sp. | reverse complement strand
GCGGTCACGGCTTTGGTTTAGGCCGTGATGAAGAATCCGCGAGATGGAAGGACAAGTTCCTGATATGGTTGGATGCCTTGCCATGAAATTCCTTTTCCTGCTATGTGCCATCCTTGGCAGCCCGATTCTCGCCGCCGAGTCATCCATCATGCTTGCAGGCTCGTGGGTGCCGGAAAACACGCACGAGATCGACTTCGCCGCGCTGCCGCGAGTGCCGAGTGAGCATGTCGTGATCAGCGATGTGCGGGCGAAGGGCGCTGATCCGGCCAAGCTCGATAAAAAGTCCGGAGGTGTGAACCAGCACAACTACCTCGCGCATCACGATGGCCAGTTTTGGGCCATCTGGAGCGATGGACCAGGCATCGAGGACCGCGTGGGGCAGAGGGTGAAGTTCGCGACGAGTGCCGATGGCTTGAAATGGAGCACCCCGAAGTTCCTGACGCCGGTTCCGCCGAATTCGGGGCCTGATTCGCCGCATTACGGCACACGCACGGAAAAAGGCATGCGATGGATCTCACGCGGCTTTTGGCAGCGAGAAGGCGAACTGCTCGCGCTGGCCTCTTTGGACCAGGCAGCGGGCTTTTTCGGCCCCAGTCTCGAACTGCGTGCCTTCCGCTTCGATAAGGCCTCTGGCGACTGGCGCGATGCAGGGCTTGTCTTTGATGACACCATCAACAACTTCCCGCCGATGATGCTGCGCACGGGCGACTGGATGATGTCGCGCCGTCAGCACGACTACAAAACGACCGGCGTTCACTTCCTCGTCGGCGGCGTGAAGTCGTTCAGCGACTGGCAATCCTTCCCCGTGCTCGGCAGCGCCTCGGAGTTGAAAGCCGAAGAACCCGATTGGTGGATTTTGCCGGATCAAACGCTCGCCGCCGTCTTCCGCGACAACCGCCGCAGCGGTTTCCTCTACCGCGCCTTCTCCACCGATGACGGCCGCACCTGGAGCACACCGCAGAAGACCAACTTCCCCGACGCCACCTCCAAGATCAGTGGCCTGCGCCTCCGCGATGGGCGCTATGCACTCGTGTCGAATCCGAGGCCGAAGAAGCGTGATCCGATGACGCTCTCGATCAGCGACGATGGCCTCGTCTTCACGAAGATGCTCTACCTCGTCGGCGGTCGTCACATCGACTACCCGCACGTCATCGAGCATGAAGGAAGCCTGTTCATTGCTTTCGCAGGCGGGAAGCAATCCGTCGAGGTGCTGAAGGTGAAGCTTAACGATGTCGATGCGGTGCAGATGCCGGAGAAGCCGCTGAAGATGCCTTGAGTGCCGATTCACTGGCGATACCAAGGCTGCCCAATCAACCGATATCGTGGAGCAGCGATTTCGGCCTCAAAGAACCCCGTTGAAAAAAGCTCATGCAACCGCTCTGCCGCAGGGGAATACTCCCCGACACCGACCACCTCATGAAAACCGTCTGCATGGCCCTGCTGGGCTTTTGTTTTGTCCTTCCTTTGCATGCTGTCACGCCCGCCCCGTCGCTCGTGGTGGAGCAGGATCGTCAGCGTATCCTTCGGGCGGCGGACAAGGTGCTGCCGATGGCTCCGCTGAGCCTCACCCAGCATCGCTCGCCACTGAATCCCGGCACAGAGCACGAGTTCTTCTCCATGAGCGACTACTACTGGCCGGACCCGGACAAACCCGATGGTAAACCTTACATCATGCGGGACGGGCAGTCGAACCCAGGGAACTTCAACGAGCATCGCAAGGCGCTCATGGCCATGCGTGATGCCACGTCCGCGCTGGCTGCCGCCTGGCTGCTCACCCAGGAGGAAAAGTATGCGGACAAGGCCGTGCAGATGCTGCGCGTGTTTTTCGTCGATGCCGCCACGCGCATGACGCCGAGCCTCGACCACGCGCAGGCCATCATCGGCAAGCCAACGCCAGACCGTGGCACCGGCCTGATCGACACGCTGCATCTCATGGAGGTGCCGCTCTCCATCCTGGCGCTGAAAGAATCGAAGGCCATGCCCGCTGAGACTTTCGATGCTCTGCGCCAGTGGTTCGCGGATTACACGAAGTGGTTCATCGAAAGCTCAAAGGGCAAAAATGAGGCGAAGGCAAGGAACAACCACGCCGTCGCCTACTGGGTCCAGGTCGCCGCCTTTGCCACACTCACGCAGGATGCCACGCTGCTCGCGGAATGCCGTCGGCAGTTCAAGGAAGTGTTCGTCGCCGTGCAGATGGCTGCGGACGGCGGTTTCCCGCTCGAACTGGGCCGCACGAAGCCCTACGCCTACTCCATCTTCCAGCTCGACATCATGTCAGCACTCTGCCAGCTCCTCTCCACGCCGGAGGACAATCTGTGGGCCTTCACGACACCGGATGGCAAGAGCATGGAGACGGCGGTGGCGGTTCTTTTCCCTTATCTCAAAGACAAGTCCTCCTGGCCGAAACCGCCGGATGTGAACGCCTGGGAAGGCTGGCCCGTGCGGCAGCCGGCGCTGCTCTTTGGCGGCCTCGCCTTTGACAAAGCGGACTACATCCAGCTCTGGTGCACTCTGAAACCTGACCCGCAGGAGTTTGAAATCCGCCGCAACAACGCCATCACGCAGCCCTTGCTGTGGACCTCGCTGCTGCCCACCACGCCAGTCGTGAAATGACTCCGCCCATGAATCGCATCCACCTTTCCCTGCTCGCCCTCGTGTTCGGCATGACTGTCGCTCACGCAGTAGAACGCCCGGCAAAGCCCAACGTGCTCGTCATCGCCATCGATGACCTCAAGCCTGTTCTCGGTTGCTACGGTGATCCCCACGCAAAAACGCCGAACCTCGACCGACTCGCCAGTCGCTCGCTCAGGCTCGAACGCGCCTACTGCAATCAAGCCGTCTGCGCCCCATCACGCAATGCACTCATGACCAGCCTGCGCCCGCAGACGCTCGGCATCTACAATCTCAGCACCAACTTCCGCGACTCCCGTCCCGATGCCATCTCGTTGGCACAGCATTTCAAAAACCACGGCTACCACACCACCGCCGTCGGCAAGATCCTCCACACCGGCCATGGCAATCACGACGACGAGGCCTCTTGGTCGGAAAAACCTCTGCATCCAAAAGCCGAGTATTACGCCCTGCCGGAAAACAAACCGTCTGCTACTGCCAGCAGCAATGGCGAGGAGCAACGCGGCTCGCCCACCGAATCCGCCGATGTGCCCGACGACACCTATGCCGATGGCCTCATTGCCGCAGAGGCGGTGAAAAAGCTCACGACGGCGAAGTCATCCAACGCACCCTTTTTCCTCGCCGTCGGCTTCTTGAAACCCCACCTCCCATTCGTCGCCCCAAAGAAATACTGGGACCGCATCAACGCCGCCAAACTGCCCCTTCCCGCCACCGACACCCTGCCACGGAGCGCCACCGAAGCCGCGGGTCCCAGCACCGATGAACTCCGCAAATACAAAGGCATCCCACAAGGCAGAGCCGTGCTCAGCGACGCCCAAAAGCGCCACCTCATTCACGGCTACTATGCCGCCACCAGTTATGTGGACGCCTGTGTCGGTCGCGTGCTCGCTGCCTTGAAGGACAGCGGCCTCGCTGAGAGCACCCTCATCGTCGTCTGGGGTGATCACGGCTACCATCTCGGCGACCACGGTATCTGGGGCAAGCACACCAACTTCGAACTCGCCGCCCGCATCCCGCTCATGGTCGCCATGCCCGGCAAACAGGGCACCGTTTCCTCCGCACTGATCGAGACCGTGGACATCTATCCCACCCTCGCCGCGCTCGCCGGCCTGCCCGCACCGCAGGGCCTCGACGGTCGCAGCTTTGCCGCGCTGGTCGATGATCCCACCGCAACGCACCGCGACCATGTCACGCATGTCTATCCCCGCCGCGAACTCCTCGGCCGTGCCGTCCGCGATGACCGCTACCGCCTCGTCGAATGGAACAAGATCGGAGCCGCGCCTGAAACCGCCACCTTTGAACTCTACGACTATCAAACCGACCCCGGCGAGCACACCAACCTAGCCTCCACTCAACCCGACGTCGTCGCCAAACTCCAAACGTTGCTCGCCCAACAACCCGCCGCGAAACCCCAGATCACCGCCAGACCTCCATCGCCTGCAAAGGCCCAACCCGCCAGCGAACGCGCCGAGCAGTTCCGCAAGCGTGATCAGGATCACAACGACTCGCTCAGCTACGAAGAGTTCCTCGCCAACCAGCGCGCCCCCTCCGACGCACCCGACCGCTTCCGCAAACTCGACCTCGACCACGACAACAAGCTCACCGAAGCCGAGTATGTGACCAAAGGCAGATCGCCTGCCCCTACGAAGTGACCTTTCTCACCTCCGCTCCGCTTTCAAATAAGGCCTCAGCGCCTCAAAGCGGAAGTCGATCTCGGCGATCTCTTCCGCGCTCAGTTTCAGCTCGGAGAAGATCGGTTTGTCAGGGATCGACTGCTTGGGGCCGTATTGGCGGGAGATCATGTTTTTGAAGACGCCGCGCTTCTTCCACAGGTGGAGCTGGAAGCCGCGAAGGTCGCCGCCGGGGAGATGCTGGCCGAGATTGAAGAGCAGCATCAGCTTCGCGTGGATGTCGCGCACAGTGTCGGGGTCTTTACCGCTTTGCATGAGATCCCAAACGCGGGTGAGCACATCGGCATAGACGGCGCGTTCGGTGATGAGGCCTTCGGTGCCGAGGTGGGACTCGTAGAGCCAGCCATGCGCCCCTCGGGCACTGAAGACGCGGCGAATCGTGGGTTTCGCGGCGCACAGCTCCTTGGTGCGGGCGATGATCGGCGCGGCTTCTTCTTTGATGTAGCCGAAGTGCGGAAACTCCTTCGCCAGCTCGATCATGAGCTTCACCGATGGCACGGGACCTTTGTAGGCTGTGCCACCGGTGGTTTGGAAGAGCACCGGTCGTTTCGCGACCTTCGCCAGCTCACGCCAATACTGCCGCAGATCGTCCTCCGTGCGTCCCGAGTCCGGCGGACGCGAGATGATGGCGGTGGGCGCGATTTTTTCAGCGTGACGGGCATAGACAAGCATCTCTTCCGTGTCTTTACCCTGCACGCCGAGGCACAGCGCTGAGGTCTTGAAGCTGCGTGAGGCCTCCGCCAGCACCTCCATGCCGCGCAGTTTTTCATCCATCGTCAAAAGATCCACGCTGTCGCCCGACTGCGGCCAGATCATGCCGGGGCAGCCGCCCCAGTCCACGAACCGCGCCTGATCCGCGAGCACCTCGTAGTCCACCGCGCCCGATTCCGTGAAAGGCGTCGAGAGAATCGGGAACGGCCCGCGCACGCGAGGATCAGCTTCCGCGGCGAGCACGCGGTTTCCTGCCCAGAGTGCGGAGGCACCCGAGAGGGCGGTTTGCAGCAGTTTTCGACGTGTGGGGTGTTTCATCATGGCTATGCTTTCAACGCGGCTCACCAACCGTCTTCTCGAATGAATCACTTCCTCTTTGCCTGTCTGCTCCTGATGCCCGCCATGCATGCGGGTGCGCAAAACATCGAGCAGGCCTGGGACATGGTCTGGAGCCGCTTTTATCTGCCGAAGGTGCAGACCTTTGGCGATTACCTTAGCAGCTACGAAAAGGGCAAGGAACAAGCGCATTTGCCGACGGCGGATGAGGTGAAGCGGCAATACCCCAATCCCTGCGGCTACAGCACGGGCATGGAAGATGGTGCGATCCTCGGTAGGGTAGTGCCCCATGGTGAGACTGCGCAAGGCTGAGCACCATGAGCGCATGAAAAACCAATCGCGCACAAACTTGATCCCTTCTTCAGGCCTCGCCCTGATCTTGGCGCTGGCGATCATGTCACCAGTCCAATCGCCATCAGCCGAGCCTGCAAAGGAGCAAAAGATGTGCGTGCTGGCCACCGCCCTCACTCAGATGGCAGCACAGCCGACGGACGTGCAGACGCCAAAGACAAAAGAGAATGCGGCAATGATGAAGCGGATGGCCAAGCCAGCGGCTGACCTCGAGAAAGGGCCTCATGAAACGGGGAAACTGATGTCGGCGCGCCAAAGTGACCGTGCCCTATTTTGGCCCTGGTGAAGGTGGCGTAGAAGTCGCAAGCAGCCTATTCTTTGATGCCGAGCGAAGGGGCGGTCTTAACGCAAATCTAACAGCGGCTTCTCCACCACCATGTCACCTCCCAAACATTCCTGCTGCCAGCACCATGACAACTCGGCTGATGAAGAAGTGAAGCCGTCTTCTGGCGCGAAGTATTTCTGCCCGATGTGTGCTGGCGTGGAGTCGGACAAGCCGGGTGCGTGCCCAAAATGCGGCATGGCCTTGGAGCGCAATCCGGCCTGGAAGCCGGCGGCGAAGACGATCTACACCTGCCCGATGCATCCCGAGGTGCAGCAGGATCATCCGGGCACATGCCCGAAGTGCGGCATGGCCCTGGAGCCGATGACTGCGACGGAGACCGATGATGCCGATGATGACGCCGAGCTGCGCGACATGACGCGGCGATTCAAAGTAAGCGCGCTACTGACGCT
>JBEBGU010000970.1:0-1662 GCA_040081325.1 Prosthecobacter sp. | reverse complement strand
ACGTTGAAGCGCCATGATACGATTTCTGTTTCTGCTCTTCCTGCTGACATCGCCACTCATCGCAGCGGAGCCTTTCGACGAGACAAAGACGAAGACGCTTTTTGCCTTCGACAATGTCGCCATCCCGCACACGCAGAATCTGCGACTGGAGATGCGACAGCCTGTG
The DNA here is from genome assembly GCA_040081325.1 of Prosthecobacter sp. Classification (GTDB taxonomy): domain Bacteria; phylum Verrucomicrobiota; class Verrucomicrobiia; order Verrucomicrobiales; family Verrucomicrobiaceae; genus Prosthecobacter. Next base: position 1,496 of record JBEBGU010000970.1, on the reverse strand, counting down.
CGGCATGAGGCGAACCCGGTGGTGAAGCGCGGTGAACCGGGCACGCCAGATGCACATGGCGTGCAGTTTTATGGCTCGGTCATTCGAGACGGCGGGAAGTATCGGATGTGGTATGTGGCGTTTGATGATGCGGTGAAAAGCAAGGTGGCCTCGGAGCGCTGGCGTGCGGCGTATGCCGAAAGCGTGGATGGTGTGAACTGGGTGAAGCCGAATCTGGGCTTGGTGGAGTTTAGCAGGAACAAGAACAACAACCTCGTCGATGTCGGAGCGGCGTGGGGTTTTGTGAATTTGAAGGTGATCAAGGATGATGCCGATCCCGATGCCACGCGGCGCTACAAGATGACAACGCATGTTTATTTCCGGCACCACACACGACTCGGGACGCTGCTGCCATTTGTGAGTGCGGATGGACTGACGTGGCGGCCAATAAAGGACGTAAAGCCGATCAAGGGTGAGTTGCGAAAGGAGGATCTGCTGGTGCCGGGCTTCCATCTGGAGCCAGCGTGCGGGCTGTATCAATGGGATGGGCAGTACATTCTCACAGCGCAGAACGCGATGCCGCACACACATCATTATCAGGGGCGAGTGGTGAGGCTGCACCGTAGCGCGGACTTTGTGAACTGGTCCACCACTAGCACCTTGGCCTTTGTGCGCACACCGCAGCATGAGTATCTCGGTGCGGGAAAGAGTCGCGAGGGCGAGCAGAATCACGAGGGCATCGCCGTGTGGAATCGCGGCAATATTTTGCTTGGTGTGTATGGCCGATGGCATGGCGCGGCGGAGTGGAAGGACGTGTCGGTCGATCTCGGGTTTGTGATGAGCAATGACGGCCTAAACTTCCGCGAGCCGAAGCATGAGTGGACTTTCCTCGAACGCGGCAAGGACGGCGCATGGGATCAAGGCGGCGTGATTCAAGGCCAGGGCTTTGAGAACATCGGCGAGCAGACCTTTGTGTATTACGGAGCCTGGGACCCGCGAGCGACGGGTGGGTCTGAGGTGAAGCGCGGCGGCGTTGCCATTGCTGTTTTACCACGAGATCGCTTCGCTGATCTGATGGTCGATACAAGCGGTGAGGGGCCTGGGGACTATCAGATGCCAAAGGTGACGGCGGAACTAATCACGCAGTCCATCGCGGTGAAACCATCGCGCTTTTTCGTCAATGCAGTCGGTTTAGATGATGACGCAACTCTGCGCGTGGAGGTGCTGGATCACGCAGAAAAGCTGGTGTCAGGTTACATCGCCATTGTTCGTCAAAGTGGCTTTCAGGTGCCGATTGAATTCAAGAGCGACGTGAAACTTCCAGATCGTGTGAGGCTGCGCATCGTGTTTGAAGGCACGAAGCGCACCGACATTCGACTGAGCGCAATTTATGTGAGGTAGGGAACTGGTCCGCCGAGTGAACCAGAAACTTGTGCTGGTAGCTCCATAGACAGTGAGTGCATGAAGATCAGCCTTTGCCTCCTGAGTTGTCTTGCGCTCCAGATTCACGCCGCCGA
>JBEBGU010000217.1:0-6536 GCA_040081325.1 Prosthecobacter sp. | reverse complement strand
ACGGCAGCAGTTCATCCACGAGGAAGCGCACCTGATTGTCACCCACGCCGTCGTATTCAAAGCAGCGATTCCGCCGGTCGAGCGTGCCCTTCATCGGCGCGGGCAGCGTGCCGGGCTTCACGAACACACCGATGGTCACCGGCATCTCCTTCGTAGCGATCAGCGTCTCCATGAATGTCTTCTCGCGTGCGTTGTAGCCGTCGGTCTTCACATACACGCACGCGGGTTTGCTGCCATCGTATTGCGCCGGGATGAAGACCGTCACATCACGCACCGTGCCAGGGAAGACCTTGCTCGTGGTGAAGGTCGTCTGCTTGATCGTGCCGGGCAGGATGTCCTCCGGCTTGATCTCGACTGGCACATACGCTGAGGCTGGCGCGGTGCTCGCCAGGGGCAAAGGACTGCCTGCTAGCGGTCGAATGAACCACTGCAAGTGCTTGTCGCCCGGTTTGTTCTCCCACAGGTCGATGCGTGCGCAGGGCTCGATCTTCCCGCCAAAATGATCGAGCCCCTTCTCCGGCGCATGACCCGGCGAAATCGTGTAGCTGCCGTTGTCCTGCCGCGTCATCGACCAAAGCTGCCACGGCTGGCCGCCGTCCTTTTCCAGTGTGATCTTCGCGCCGTTGTTCTTCGCCCCAGCCGCCACCGTGAGCGCCGTCATCGGACTGGAGGCCGGCATGATCCAGAACTGCCCCGCCTCCTTCGGCTGAATGATCCACTTCTGGTTCGCCGCGTCCGTTGGCTTCCCAATCGTGACCGTCGCTCCATCCGCAGCCTCCAAAACCATCGCCGGAGCACTCACCGGAATGATCGAGTAGTAACCCCAGTCCTCAGCGGAGGCGTGAGTAGCAAAAAGAGCGAGGGCAAAAGCAATGCGGGAGAGTCGAATCATGGAACACAGTGAACGCCCGAGGAGCGCGTTGTTTGCGTGTAGATTCGATTGGCAGTCGCCGCAGTGATTCGGACTGAAGGGTTTTCTCTGCGGTGTTAATCAATGCCGTTGCCCTTCAGTATCTTTCTGTCGGTTTTGGCAGGTCCAGCTCATGGAGCAATCAATGATGAGGCACCTCTTGAATCCATGAACTCACTTTGCCGAGTCTGATGTTTGAGGCCGGATTGATTGATTGACGGAAACGCCTGCTCTTGTGCAGAATCCTGGGTCATGAAAAAGTTTGCCATCACTGCCGCTGTTCTCGCGCTGATTTGTCTCGGCTGGTTTTTTGGAGGCTGGCTCGTCGATACCGAGCCGCAGGCACCTAGCATTAGAGACAAGGCGTCTGATGCGAAATCGAAGTCTGTGCCAGTGCCATCGACTATCGCTTCAGCCGAGTCTCCAGCCAAGCAAGCGGCAAGCGGTGAAGAGGCGGACGCGGATTCAGATCAAGCTGAGATCGAGCTCTGCAAAAAGATCGACATCGAGCACATGACCAAGATCTACCAGGGCATCATGGCTTACCTGAAAAAGTATGGTCGCTACCCCGAGCAACTTTCGCAGTTGGTGCCTGAGTTCATCACAGCCGATGTCCTCAAGAGTCCCAGAAAGAAGCTGACTAAGTCCAATTCTTCCTTCGCCACGGAACATGCGGACACTGGGCTAGCGAAGCCTTCGTATGCCTTTGAGTTCAGCAACATCGAGTATCGGGATGGGCGAACCTTTGCTGAGATCACGGGGGTCCAGCGCAGTGAGTGGGGCGACGTGGTGCCGATGCTGCGCTCCTTTGCCTATGACAAAGTCATCAATGTGAGCTGTCGCGGTGATGTCTATGAAACACAGCTCAACTGGGAGTGGGACAGCGCCACTCTAGACCTAGCGGAAGAGTATGGCTGGGGTCCAGGACTCACTGATGGGGACATGGTCCGCGTGCGTGTGCTTCTTCCCGATGGGTCGCCCGCCACAGGTGCCAAGGTGTGGGCCGATGGGCGCAACTACTCCTTTGATTTGCCCAATCGTCCCTTCACGGCCGACGGCGATGGATGGGTGACGATTCCCGTCGGCGTTGACGCAGATCGCACGGCTCTGGTGCTACGCGCTGAGATGGCAGGCTATGCATCTCCTACCAATCGCAGCGAACCCGGAAACCTGCCCGAGGGACAATCCATCACGCTCGCCCCATCGCAGCGTATTGGCGGCACCGCCGTTGCGGTTGATGGCAAGCCGTTGCCGGGAGCACGTGTTTTTCTGCAATCGACCTCTTCTACTGGCGGCGCTGGATCTTCGAGTCCGCTCATGATGAGTGTGATCGCAGACTCACAAGGACGATGGAACGCTCAAGTGCATCCCGCTGAGGTCGCTGGCTTGGCCGCAAAGATTGGTGAACCCGGTGGGACGCCCTTCAAATTTGGAGCAGGCGCTCCGCTTAATCCAGCCGCAGCAAAAGCGGGCAATGCCGTGGTAACGGTTGCTCCCTCGAAGTGATTTACCTGATAGCAGTCGCGGCTTTAATCGAGGCGCAAAAAATCCGCCATACGCGCCAGTTCATCGTCGAGTGCTGCGCTGAAAGCCTTGTCTCTCGGGGCTTCACCTGTCACGTAGCCCAGCGTTGTGTGTAGCTTGCCATTCTGCACGCTGAGGTTTCCCCAGCCGATCACCTGATCACGCCAAAGCATGGGCAGAGCGTAGTAACCACGGATGCGTTTGGCGGCTGGCGTGTAGGCTTCAAAGCGATACGCCCAGCCCCAGAGCAGCTCAAAGCGTCGGCGATCCCACACCACTGGGTCAAACGGGGCAAGCAGGCGCACGGCATCGCTTTGCCTTGCGTCGTAGCGCTTGGCGGATGGCGATTCACCCAATGGCCAATACCAAGTGATGCCATCCACTTCAGCGTTTGGTAGCCGCGTTTTAGCGCGTGCAAAAGCCGCAGTGCGCTGCGCAGCCCACTGCGGCGCACCGCCACGCAGCCTGCCGATCAGCTCGCGCAAGGAGCGCTCAGGTAGCGGCGCGTATTTGTTCACGATCACATCCACCAGCGCATCCATCGCCAGCTCTGGGCTAGCGGCTATTTGCGGCAAAGGATCCGCCACTGCATAGGTGCGCACACCGCCCGAGCGTGCGGCGATGCGCAGCAGGCCGCGATAATGCATGTCGTCGAGTAGTTGCGTACTTGCGTTTGATGAGCCGCCAAACCAGTTGCTCACGCGCCCATGGGCGAAGTGCGCGTCCACCTCACGCGGATGCACCACGCCGTGCTCTTGCACAAAAGCCAGCACAGCCTCTGCCCGCGCCGATTGTGCCTTTGTCCAAGCCGTGCTTGGCGTTCGCGGGTGCATCAGCGCCTGCGTGCCGCGCGTTAGAAAGCCGTAGTTCACAAAGAAATCCTCCTCTACAGCCAGCTCAGCATAGCGCTGCTCCAAATCCCCTGCGCGATAGTTTTTCACGCGATGCCGCAGCGTCAAATCCTGCGCCCGTGCTGGCGCGCGAATCGGATCAGCCTGCACAAAACCCAGACGCTGAATCGCCGCAGGTAGGCTCGTCGGTGCAAACAAACTACGCGCTACGGCGTAACGGCGCAGAGTGTCGATGGTGATGGATTTTGCGGGCATGTTCGGGCGTTTCAAGCATGGCGCAAAGCCTGAGCTGGAATGGACTGCCAGTCAAAACAGCGATCCGAATAAATCACGAGACGCTCCATGGCACGGGTGAGGCCGACATAGATCTGGCGGATATGCATGTGGTGTTTTTCGGCGCGCTCTTCCTCGCTGAGTGTGGGATTACACTCCTCAGCGATGAGATCATCCACCCCGAGCAGGAAGACGATAGGCCGCTCCAGGCCAGTGGCGGCCATGAGATGGGCGATGCCGATGCTGTCTGGCGGTGCATGATCATCCTTCATCGAAGAGGCGCTGTGCGAGCCGAGCTGCGCATTGAGATGATGGCGAATGTTTTCAACGGTGAAGGTGCGCCCAGCGACAAGGATGAGGATGTGACCGGACGGTGTGTCATGAGCACGCAGATGTCGTATTTCGATGACGAGCCGCGCGAGTTGATCTTGTCCGGGGCCACCGGGCTGAAGGATGGGCGCTGTGCCGCTGTCGAGTGTTTCCAGCCATTCGGGCGCGGGGAGATTCAGCGGCTCCTCATCGGCGGGGAGTCGGCTTTGGTAGAAGTCACGTGCGAACTGCAAGATGGCGCGGGTGCTGCGGTAGGGCTTCTCAAGCCGATGCGGACGACGGGTGCGGACATCGAACCCGAGTGCGGCCCATGACATGCGTCGTTTCAGGAATCCCTGAGTGGGATCAGCACAGAGGAAAAGATGCCCTCCGGGTTTCAAAGCGCCGCGCAGGAGTTCCAGCCACACGGGCGCGAAGAACTGCGCTTCATCAATGAGCAGATGGTCGAACTGCTCACGGGCGAGTGATGGTGGCGGGTTGTCACGCACGCTGAGTGGCCAGTCGGACCAATCGGTGCGCTTACTCACACGGAGATGGGCACGGTAACGGGTGAGCAGATGCAGCAGCTCACGGCGCTGCTTGGGGCTGAGACGTGTACCGCGGCCTTTGCGCTCGGCTGTGAGGTAGGCCTCGGTGGCGAGCGCGTGATCACACATCCAGTTCAGCTCATCACGCAGCCATTCGGTGGAGAGTTTAGTGAGGCTGGTCAATGCCGTGCGCTCACGCTCGATCCATCGGATGACCTCGGCAGTGGACATCATATCGCCTCCAGTCGGCGCTACTTTTCCGAGCCATTGATTGAAGGTGAGGCACTCGATGCGGCCGGAAGCGTGATGACGTGCGAGGCGGCGCTTGAGGTCATTGATGAGCGGGCGATTGAAGCTGATGAGTAACACGCGGGCGTTTGGAAAATGCGTGGCGAGTAAGGCGGCGCGATGCACGAGGACGAGTGTCTTACCACAGCCGGCGACTCCGGTGACGACTCGCAATTGCAGATCTTTGGCCAGATTTTCCGCATCAGGCTCACGCTCAAGATCGAGCCGAGCACAGCGCTCTTGTTTGTAATCGAGCAGCAGTGGCGCAGCGAGTGCCGTAGCTGCGCGGGTGATCGCTTTGCGCTTCCACGGACTCTCGATGCGCACTTCTGGCACGGCGGCGACTCGCCAGCGGGAGATGGCCTCCTGTGGCAGCACGGGGCTGATGTGGCTTAGGATGGCGCGGGCAAGTGTGGTTGCTTTTTTGCAGTCACGCTGTGTGACGATGGGGATGATCTCTGTGCCGATGCGCCAGATGCCGCCCGCGATTTCCTCCGCAGGCAGGAGCGGTGCGAGGATCATCAAATCGGGTGCTGGATCACCTGCTATGGCCTGCATCTGCCGATGTTGATCGACGAGTCGCGCGGCGAAAATATCGAGCGATTGCGTGTCGTCATCAGCGGCGAGTAACGAGGGCTGCAGCGTGCTACCGCTCCAGATGGCGACCAACCAGGCACGACCGTCCTCAGCGATGAGCAGTGCGTCTGAGCCGTGCCGTGATTCATCTGAGCGAGTGGCACGGCTAGCCTCAATGCCATGTGCGGCGAGCCGGCCGAGCATGGTTCGCATCTTGACGATAGTGATGGGTGTGGGCATGATTATTCAGAGATGGAAACTGTGGTGGCGCATTGCTTCAGTGACCGCAGCAGCGCCTGATCTTCCTCCAGATCAGGATCGTAGAGGGATGTTTGTAACAGAGAATCACTAGCGAGGATGATGAGCTTCACACGGGCACGAGTGGCAGCGACATTTAGCCGATGTGGATCAAAGAGAAAAACTGCCTGATGCTGGATGAAATACGGCTCCGAGGCACAGAGGGAGAGCAGGATGACCTCACGCTCCTGCCCCTGCATGCGCTCCACGGTATCAATGACAAGTCCACGCCATGAATGACTCGGCAGGAGCGTCTCCAGCCGACGGCGGATGCGACGTGCCTGTCGGCGGAAAGGCGTGACCACAGCCATGTCCTCAGGTTTGAGTCCGCTGTGATGCAAAGCGCGAATGATCTCCGCTGCGACGTCCGCTTCATCATCGCTGACTGTCCGCGAAAGCTCCTGATCAAAGGCCAGCCAGACGAGCGGTGAGGCGGGATCGAGCGCTATTTGCAACCACGCTGGAGCATCCATGGGAATGCCGCAGGTCAGTCGGCGTGGTGCTGCGATGGGTGCGGATTCGAGTTCACCGTTGTAAAATTTTTCACTCGGCCAGTGAGTGAGTGCGTCATTCAGGCGATAGGTGACGTCCAGCATCGTGGCGTGTGTTTTGTGCGCCCGCAGCGCATGGAAGATGCCGAGCCTATCGACCTCACCGCGTGGACGACTTACCACCACCGGCCCGAGCTGCTGCTGATCACCAAAGAGCAGATATTTTTTCCCAGCGAGCATCGCCATGATCGCCAGCGCTGTGGTCATCTGGCCTGCTTCGTCGATGACGATGGCATCAAACTCGACACCGGACATGCGCTTCCTCAAAGCAAACGGAGTGGCACCAGCGACCCAGCCGCCCGTGATATTTGCGAGCGGACTCTCGGCGAAGAACTCAAAGGCATCGTAGTTCTCATCTCGCCGGTGAGTGGCTGCACTGAAGCGTGCGACACGCTGACGATCACCGTGA
>JBEBGU010000216.1:0-6538 GCA_040081325.1 Prosthecobacter sp. | reverse complement strand
GCTTCGGTAACGACGATGACCACATCAACATTGGCGACTATGACCTGCTCCTCTGCACTCTGGCCTGCGGAGCGGCGAGAAAAGCAGCTCTGACGCGGAAGCCGGGCGCGGATGACAGCTTCGTCATCGGTGATGTCGAGAGCTACCCAGTCGCCAACAGCAGGCAGCTCGGCATCAGTCGCGGCATCGTGATAGACCTTACCGCCGAGGATGACATCGATCTCATCAAAGTCGTCGCCATCGACGACGATGGCACCATACGCGATTTTGTTGTCGCGAAGCAGTCGTGCAGGCTTCCAGCCCTGCTTGGCATAAGGCTTAAAGTCAGCGGCGAAGCGCTTGTTCCAACCCAAGTCGGCGAGAGTGATGTTCTGAGACATGGGAGTTTGGAAAAATCCGACTGATCTGACCGATCAGTCGGATTCGTCAGAGGCTGCTACAGAAGCGTGTCATACGCGCGGCCTTCTTTCTTTTCGAAGAAGTTTATGAAGGCACGATTGACGACAGAGAAGCCGCCGGGTGTCGGGTAGTTTCCGCTAAAATACCAATCTCCATACTGCTGACCTAGCGCCTCGTGCAGGCCAGGGATGGTCTGGTAGATGACTTTAATTTCACCCTTCCACGGCGTGTGCTGGGGGTAGATGAGCTGGGAGATTTTGTCTGAAATCTCAGTGTCGGTGAAAGGGGCATAGACGGCCTTGACGGCGTTGCGCATCTCCGACTTGGGCTTTGCGAGCTCTGCCTTACAGGCTTCATAGGTCTCACGCATGACGCCTCTCATGCCGCGCTCTTTGAGAAGCTGGACGGCAGCCTGGAAGGCGATAAATTTACCCAACTCTGACATGTCGATGCCATAGCAGTCGGGATAGCGAATTTGCGGTGCGGTGGAAACGACAACGATGCGCTTTGGGTCGGTGCGGGCGAGGATGCGTAGTAGAGAAGTACGCAGCGTGGTGCCGCGAACGATGGAGTCATCAATGACGACTAGATTATCTTTCTCCGTGACCACTCCGTAAGTGATGTCATAGACGCTGGAGACGAGCTGATCACGCCCTGTTTCCTGGGCGATGAAGGTGCGCATCTTGATGTCTTTGAGCGCGATCTTTTCACTGCGTGGCCAGTTGCGCAGGACGAGATCGTCTAGCTTGGCTTCATCCAGCTCACCCTGACGGAGCATCTCAACGAGTGCGTCTTTGACCACGTTGCGGCGGCTTTTACGAAGACCGTCGAGGAATCCATAATAGGCGGTCTCCGCAGTATTCGGAACGAAGCTCAGGACGGTGTGTTCGAAGTCGTTATCGATGGCTTCGATGAGCTGCGGAACGAGCTGCTCACCGAGCATTTTGCGCTGGTGATAGATCTTGGAGTCGTTACCACGCGAGAAGTAGATGCACTCGAATGAGCAGGGTGTGTGCGGACGATCTTCGGTGAATGATTGCACACTGAAGTTGCCGTCAGATTTCATGACAGCGACATGCCCAGGCGGCACTTCTTTGACCTGATCTTCCGCGATCTCAAAGACTGACATAAGGGCGACACGCTCGGAAGCAAAGGCGAGCACTTCATCATTTTCAAAGTACCAGCAAGGGCGGATGCCATTCGGGTCGCGCATGACAAAAAGATCTCCGCTGCCAACGACGCCGACTATGGCATACCCACCATCCCAGATCGCGGCAGACTTGCGGATGATGTCCGCCACATCGAGCCGCGAACTGATGAGATGAGGCATCTCACTACCAGGGGTGCCATTGTCACGCAACTCGTGATAAAGCTGGGTGTGGGCCTCATCGAGCTGAAAGCCGATCTCCTCGAGCACGCTCTGTGTGTCGGTGCCGAAAACGGGGTGCTGGCCGCGCTGCATCATGATGCGGTTTAGCTCGCCAGAGTTCGTGAGATTGAAGTTCCCCATCACCATGAGACTGCGGGTGGGCCATGTGCTGCGGCGCAGATAGGGATGCAGGCAGGCTTTGCCAAGACCGCCTGAGGTGCCGTAGCGGAGGTGGCCGATGTTGATTTCGCCAGCGAGTTCGAATTCGCGCTTGATGGCTATGGGGTCTTCTTCGAAAAGCGGTTGCTCTTTACCAGTCTCATGGCGCTCTTCTTTACGCTGTGCGTCGATACGGCGGGCAATGCGCTTGTAGTCTTTTTTGATGCCCTCGAAAACCTCACTCATCTGCTCCACGGAAGTGGCGAAGCGCTCGCGGAACAAATAGGGAGCGCCCGGCGGCATATCCAGCTTGCAGCAGCCAATACCGATGCCGTCTTGGCCGCGATTACGCTGCTTGGCCATCAGAGCTGAGAGCATGTTGAATCCATATAATGCGGAGCCATGGGTGTCCTGGTAATAGGCCAGGGGCTTTTTCAGTCGGACTACGGCAAGGCCGCACTCATGTCGGATTGGATCGCTCATTCGGGTTCAGGAGCGCTCATCCTTGGCAGTGTTTGAGAGTAGTGCAAGAGCAGGGACAAAGAAGGCTGAAGGATTAAATCTGAAAGACTGCCCGCGATCATTGGGTGATGCCGTTGTCAGATGTCTTTGTGTTCCTCTACTCAGCTCATAAGTGATGGGGTGAATTGGCAATCATTTGCAAGCGAAGAAAAATACAGGCGGCTGAGTCCGTTCAAGGGCATTATGTTTACTTCCCGACGCTCTTTTCTTCAGTCCACAAGCTGCGGTTTCGGCTGGTTGGCGGCGTCTGCGATGGCGCAGCGGCAGGCTGGTGCATCAGGTGCTTCTTTGATCAATAATCTGCCGCATCATGTCCCCAAGGCGAAGCGTGTAATCTTTCTCTTCATGCAGGGCGGAGTGAGTCATGTGGACTCTTTTGATTATAAGGAGCGCCTCTTCAAAGATGACCAGAAGATCATTGATGTCGCAGATGCTCGGTCGATAGCGAAAACGGGAAAGGGCGCGACACAACGGTTGATGAAGCCGCTGTGGGATTTTGCGCAGCATGGTGAGACTGGGAAATGGGCATCGAATCTTTTTCCGAACATCAATCAGCATGTGGATGATCTATGCTTCCTCCACGGCATGCACACGGAAGGTGTGGCGCATGGTCCTGCCACGCTTTTCCTGCATACAGGAACGACCAATGCGGTGCGCCCAAGTATGGGCGCATGGGTGATGCATGGGCTGGGATCTGCGAATGAAAACTTGCCAGGCTTTGTGACCATCAGCCCAAGCCTGGGCAATGGTGGACCACGCAATTATGGAAATGCTTTTTTACCAGCGGTGCATCAAGGCACACCGCTGGGACGCAGCGGACAACCAGCGAAGGAGTCGAGCATCAAGAATCTCCTGAACTCGACATGGACACCCGAGCAGCAACGGCGTCAGCATGAACTACTGGGCGCACTGAATGCAGGGCAGGCGATGCCTGGTGACACAGATGTAGAAGCTGTGCTGGAGAGCTATGAGCTGGCCTGGAGGATGCAAAACAAGGCTCCAGACGCGCTCAATCTGACACAAGAATCTGAGGCTACTCTGAAACTCTACGGCATCGGTGATAAGGTGACGGACAATTTTGGTCGGCAGTGTCTGATGGCGCGTCGAATGGCCGAGCAGGGGGTGCGCTACATTCAGGTAAACTATGGAGACAACTCGAACAATCCGGCCTGGGATCAGCACAGCAATCTACCAAAACACGGAGACCATGCAGCAGCGGTGGATCGTCCTATTGCGGGTCTTTTGAGTGATCTCAAGCAGCGCGGACTTCTGGAAGACACGATCGTCTGGTGGGGTGGCGAGTTTGGTCGCACGCCTTATGCAGAAAAGAACGGCACGGGGCGGGATCATAATCCAGGCGGTTTTACCGTCTGGCTAGCGGGTGGCGGAGTGAAAGCTGGCTATGCGCATGGAGCCACTGATGAACTCGGCCACATGGCCGTGGATGGGAAAGTGCACATGCATGACCTGCACGCGACCATTCTGGATCTATTAGGTCTCGATCACGAGAGACTCACCTTCCGACATGCGGGTCGGGATTTTAGACTGACCGATGTTCACGGCCATGTGGTGAGAGAAATCATCGCCTGAAGTCTTTTTGCTCAGGAATCCTATTTTCCTCCGTGCAGGTACTTGTTCTTGAGCGATTGCGCGCTAACGACTAAAGCCGCCAACTCGGCACGCATCTCGCTAACAACTTCATTTTTTCACACCCCCAACACACCCGAATATCATGGCAGTCGTCTCAAAAGGTCTCGAAGGAATCGTCGCAGCAGAAACCCGTCTCGGTGAGGTCAAAGGAGCCGAAGGTATCCTCTACTACTGTGGCTATGACATCAATGAGCTGGCTGGCAAGGTAAGCTATGAAGAGGTGGTCTATTTGCTTTTCTACAACAAGCTTCCGAACCGAGTCGAACTGGACAAACTCACCACCGCGCTCCGAGCTGAACGTGAACTTCCGCAGGGTGTGATCGACTTCCTGAAGCTTGCCCCCAAAAACGCCCGCCCGATCGATGTCATGCGCACCGCCGTTTCGATGCTCGGCTGCTACGACATGAGTCGTCATGACGTGGAAGTCAGCGAGAATCTAGCCACCGCTATCCGCCTCGTATCCCAAATAGGTGTCGTCGCAGCCTATTTCCACCGCGCCCGCCAAGGCCTGGAATTACCACCTGTGCGCAAGGATCTCAGTGAGGCAGCTCATTTCCTCTATTTAATGTCCGGTGAAGTGCCCTCCAAAGAGGCCGAGCAGACACTTGACGTCGCCTACGTGCTCCATGCGGAGCACGGATTCAATGCTTCTACTTTCACTGCGCGCGTCGTCGCTTCGACACTGAGTGATATGTATTCCGCCATCAGCGCAGCCATTGGTGCCCTCAAAGGTCCTCTGCACGGCGGCGCGAACGAGGGTGTTATTCACATGCTTCAAGAGATAGGCTCTCTCGAAAAGGTGGACACCTGGGTTGAGGATGCACTCGCCCAGAAGAAAAAGATCATGGGCATCGGCCACCGCGTTTACAAAGTGCTCGACCCCCGCGCGCCGCATCTACGTGAGATGGCCATCAAACTCACCGCCCAACTCGGCGAAGCCAAATGGATTCAAATGTCAGAACGCATCGCCGAGATCATGCGCGAACGTAAAGGTCTCAACGCGAACGTCGATTTCTACAGCGCCACGGTTTACTACAGCCTGGACATCCCGACGGACCTTTTCACTCCCATCTTTGCCATTGCCCGAATGAGCGGCTGGACGGCCCACGTCCTGGAGCAGTGGAGCGAAAACCGACTGTTCCGACCTCTCAGTGAATATGTAGGTCGCCCATATGGACAAAAGGTGCAGCCTATCGACGAGCGCTGAGATTGGGAGATGACCGCCTTGCTTCACTAAATTGGAATCATGAATAGTTGACACATGTGTTCCATTGAACATACTTGTCAGTCGTGAATCATCGCCCCAACTCTCTCACTCGCCTGCTAGCTCAGCTACGTGGACTTGTCAGCCTTCAAGATACAGAGGTTAATCGTCGAGACCTGACGTGTGCTCGTCACAGTGAGGTTCAATTGGAACTCGATCTCAGACCTCAAAATCAAATCGCTCGATGGTCCAGTTCTATGCCAAAATTGTCTAATGCCACTCATGGAAGGTGACTTTTTTGGCACTGATACTAAATGTTTTATGAGACATTAAATTTTGCATTCAGCAGATTTAGGGTGGACAAGGAGAACTGAACTTGCTTTCATCAGGTTTTATTATCTTGTCCGTAAAACTTAGCCTTTTTCTATGAACCTCATTAAGGTCCTGCGCCCTTCATCTTTCTCTCTTTTCCTCATCGCAATTGCGCAGAGCATAGTAGTTTCACAAAGTTACGGTCAGTATGGTGCCTCACCATCGCAGACCGGCTTATTTTTTGATGACCTCCGCAAGCGACAAGTCAATGAACGAGCTGCCACGCAAGCAGGCACTCGCGATGGAGACGTTAGCTACGATTACAGCAGTGGCGTTTATCGTTCGGGAGAAGATTCAGCGATGGGACAGCGCAGTCCCGATTTCGAGTCCGCACGTAATCTCGCTCGCCCGTCGGTACGCAGCGGCAGCAGCGCTTATGCTGCGCGCAGTGTTGGCGATTACACGAATTACTCAGGGCAATACACCAGTCCGACCGGATTTTTCGCTCCAACATACACATCCGATCCTTTTTTGAGTGGCCGACGCAATTTAAAGTTAGGCCCGCTTAATGTCGGCTTCGGACTCTACCAAGGCTTAGAATATAATGACAACGTGAACCGCTCTGGAACTAATCCAATCAGCGACACAATTAGCACCACCATGCTGAGCATTGACGCCAACTATCAAATTACTCAAAACAATCGCCTTTCCCTTAGCACTGCGATTGGTTTTGATCGCTACCTAGAAAATCCGGATCTCGCTCCATATGGCAACAGCGGCTTCGTTCTCAATGTCCTGCCAGGCAGCACTATCGCTTTTGATGTTAAAGCAGGGCCAGTATTTTTCACTATCTACAATCGCTTCTCCGTCCGCCCAGCAGCAAGAAATGATTCCGCCCTTTCACAGAATCAATCGTTTGGGGT
>JBEBGU010000969.1:0-1679 GCA_040081325.1 Prosthecobacter sp. | reverse complement strand
CCCTCCACCAGCGCCTCGAAAGCTACGCCAGCAACAAATCCATCTGGGAAGACCTCACCCTCGCCGCACTGAGCACGCAGCAGTTCATCTTTGTGAAGTGAGTATCTCGTTCAGGGTCAGGAAATCAGGCGATCATAATCGCCATGAGAACCGATCCAGAACCAAACGAGGTGCTCCCCCAGATCAAAAGCAAGCGCCCGGTGCTCTAGACCCACTCGGGCGGAGTAGATGTCTGCGGCCACCTTTTTCAGTTGCAGGGACGGGTGGCGGGGATTGCCCTTTAGAATCTCAAAATTCTTGTCAGCCAGAGCCTGAATGCGGCCTGGCAATTGACGGTAGTGAAACCAAAAATCGGGATGAGCGCGGTGTTTCACAGGCTATGGCACAGACCGGCCTCGTTGTCCTGGCTCACTCGCTGCCGCAGCGCATCAAACTTGCCTGCGGTCGCATCCTTGGCGATCTCAGCATCCCAGTCATGCGCATCGCGCTCGGCAATCCAGCAGTGAAGCTTGCGTAGGTCCGAGGAGGGAAGCTTTTCGATAGCGTGTTCGATTTCGATCAAAGTGCTCATGCCTGGAAAATGCTCGATCTGAGGATCGGGTCAATGAAAGTAAATGACCTCAGCAGGGAGAGGTTGCCGCGCCAGCCGAGGGCTAGGACGGTGGCGGTTCCTGGCGATGTGTGAATCTGAACTCGGCGGGTTCAAAGCCTGTAGCCGGTGGTCGATCCCGCGTGCGGGAGACACCACCGGAGACCGAATATTCGCCGTCACCCTCCACGCTCCATCCCGGAGGGATGGCAGCAAGGCCCGCTTCTAGATGATGTTTACGGGACGGAGGATTCCCCGCTGGCTGATTCGTCATATCGAGTCTCCCTTGATTCGCACCGTGCATTCTCCGCCTTGATTTGAGAATTTGCGCCACGCCGGACTGCCAGTAGAATCTCACCATACAAGTGATTCTAAAATCATCCCATGAGCACCGTAGCCATCGACATCACCAGCGTCCTCCAGAGTGCCCTCTCCATGCCACGGCCTGAGCGCTCCTACATCGCCGAGCGTTTGTTGGTAAGTTTGGAAGATGACGACGAGATGCCGCCGCAATGGCGCGAGGAAATGGCCGCACGCGTGCAGCGTCGCGAGCGCGGCGAAACACGCTCCTTCAGCCACGAGGAAGTCATGGCAGACCTCGACGCCGTCATCGCCTGATGCGCTTGATCTACACCAGCGAAGCCAGGCTCGAAATCACCGAGGCCGGTGCCTACTACCGCCGCATCAACAAGGAGCTGGCCTGCGAGTTCAAGCAACGACTGGCTTCCGCGCTGGGGACATCAAGCGCAATCCAGAAACGTGGAGAAAGCTCGACGAGAAATACCACCGCAAGCTCATGAAGCAGTTCCCATACGGCGTGATTTATCATCTGCCCGAGCCCGGCTGCATTGAAGTGGTGGCAGTCATGCACTTCAGCCGTGAACCGGACTACTGGCATGGTCGTGGAGTTTAACTCATATCTCTCAAGCTGAAGAAGCCCCTGGCTGGCATCCCCTCCGGGATGTTGGAACGCATGATCGGGGCGGCATCGTGATCCGGTGGTATCGGTCGCCGGCGGCCACCTGGGCACGGTTCGTCGCCAGCTTCGCGATGTACAGCGCAACGCGCGGATCATCGCCGAGCCGGTGGC
>JBEBGU010000215.1:0-6565 GCA_040081325.1 Prosthecobacter sp. | reverse complement strand
TCAGAGAAGCGCTCAATGCTCGGAACCCAGCACTCAAAAAGACCCGGAGAACAAGCTGCTCAGCCACTGGAGCATGCGTCGCCTCGAAGCCGAAGCCATTCGCGATTCCATCGTCACGCTGTCCGGCAAGCTCGACACCACACTCTATGGCGAATCCGTGGGCAGTGGCGATCCACGACGCAGCATCTACGTCAAAGTCATCCGCAACGCCCTCGACCCGTTTCTCACCACCTTTGACCTTCCCGTTCCTTTCAGTGCCCGTGGCAAGCGCGACACCACCAACGTCCCCGCGCAATCCCTCACGCTTCTCAATGACAGCAAAGTCATCGATTGGTCACGAAGTTGGGCTTTACGCAGCGCCGATGCCAAAGACGAAGTTCGCGTTCGTCAAATGTTCCGCCAAGCCTACTCTCGCGAAGCCAGCGATGACGAAGTGAAGCAAAGCCTCGCTTACCTCGCCACTCTTCAGCAGGAAAGAAGCGTGCAAGCCCGCGAACTCGCCAAGCAGGAAGAAAAAATATCCGCATTGAACCGCCAGATCACGGCCATTCTCGATCCTGCTCGCACGAAGCTCCAAGCCCAGCGCAAACTCCCCATCGCGCCCACCGACCTGCCTGAAGCCCTCGCCGAATGGACCTTCGACAAGGATTTGAGCGATACCAAGGGGCGCATGAACCTCGAACTCGTCGGCGCAGCCCGCATCGAAAACGGCGCCCTCATCCTCGATGGCAAATCCATGGCCAAATCCGGTTCACTGCCGAAAAAACTCACCGCCAAGACCCTCGAAGCCTGGATCATGCTCGACAACCTCACCCAGCGCGGCGGCGGCGTGTTTACCGTGCAGGGCAAGGACGGCGTGCTCTTCGACTCCATCGTCTTCGCCGAGAAAACACCCGCGCATTGGGTCGCTGGCAGCAACTTCTTTGAGCGCAGCGAACTCTTTGAAGGCCCCTCCGAAACTGAGGCCGCCACACGCCCCGTACATGTCGCCGTCGTCTATCAACCCGATGGCACCATCAGCGGCTATCGCGATGGTAAACCCTACGGCATCACCTACCGCAAAGCCCCCGCCGCCGTCTTTGAAACCGACGTCAGCCAAGTTCTCCTCGGCTGCCGCCACGGCTCTCCTACTGGCAACAAAGGCCTCGCCGGTCGCATCTTCCGCGCCCGCCTCTACGACCGCGCATTGACGCCCGAAGACATCGCCAAGACCGCCCGTATCGAATCCACCACCATCACCGAAGCCGACATCCTCGCCACGCTCTCGAATGACCAGCGCACTCAACTCACACGCCTTCAATCGCAACGCGATCTCATCACCAAGACACTCGAATCCACCCGCAGCACTGCCGCTGGCACGGACCCTGTTTTGAATGCCTGGGCAAGCCTCGCTCAGTCCCTCATCAACCTGAAGGAGTTCATCTACCTGCAATGAATACCATGAATCGTCGCCACCTCCTCTCCCGCGCCTCCACCGGCTTCGGCATGGCCGCTTTGGCAGGTCTCATGCAGGAAGAATCTCAAGCCGCGCTCGTGAATCGAGCCAAGCGTTTCGCGCCGAAAGCACGCAGCGTGATCTTCCTCTACATGAGCGGTGGCGTGTCCCATGTCGATTCGTTCGATCACAAACCCATGCTCAAGAAGTTCGAGGGCAAGCCGATGCCGGGGGCGGTCAAAAAGACGCAGTTCAACAACAACGGCACCGTTCAGCCATCGCATTGGGACTTCAAACGCTACGGGCAGTCGGGACTCGAAGTGAGCGATCTCTTCCCGCAGATCGGCGGCGTGGCAGATGACCTCTGCATGATCCGCAGCATGACCGCGAAGTTCAGCGAGCATGCGCAGGGAAACTTCTTCATGCACACAGGCTTTCCCTTCCTCGGCTTCCCCAGCGCCGGAGCGTGGACGAGTTACGGTCTCGGCACCGAGTCGCGTGATCTCCCTGGCTACGTCGTGCTGCAAAGCGGTGGCGCGGCCACTCCGCATGGCGGCGTGGGCCTGTTCAGCAATGGATTCCTGCCCGCGCAGCATCAGGCCAGCGTCGTGAAGGCTGATGAAGCCGAAGCCGTCGCCAACATCCGCCCGCGCCAGCCGCACGACATGCAGCGCAGGCAGCTCGACTTCATCGGCGCGATGGACCGTCGCTTCGTCAGCACCACGCAGCACGACATGCATGTGGAGGCCGCGATTTCGAACTACGAGATGGCCTGGCGCATGCAATCCGCCGTGCCGGAACTGTGCGAGATCACAGGCGAATCCGAAGCGACTCGCAAACTTTATGGCCTCGACGATCCCGAGCCGAAAAAAGCCGCTTACGCCCGCCAATGCCTGCTCGCACGACGACTCGTCGAGCGCGGTGTGCGCTTCATCGAACTCAGCACGCTGGCCTACAATCTCGGCGGCGGCAATGGAGCCAATCCATGGGATCATCACAGCTCGCTCAATGAAGGCCACGGCAAGATGGCGAACCAGATCGACCAGCCCATCGCCGCGCTCATCAAAGACCTGCGCTCACGCGGCCTGCTCGACAGCACGCTTATCGTTTGGGCTGGCGAATTCGGTCGCACACCCTTCGCGCAAGGCAGCAACGGACGCGATCACAACCCCTACGGCTTCACGGCCTGGATGGCTGGCGGCGGCGTCAAAGGCGGGCATATTTATGGCGCGACCGATGAGTTCGGCTACAACGCCACCGAGAATGTCTGCACCGTCTATGACCTCTGGGCCACGGTGCTGCATCTCATGGGCGTGGATCATGAACAACTGACGTATCGCTTCAGTGGTCGTGATTTGCGGCTCACCGATGTGCATGGAAACGTGCTACGCGACATTATCGCCTCATGAACTCCTCCCTCTCACGCCGCCACATTCTTTCCAGCGCCTCCACGGGCTTTGGGATGGCGGCGTTGGCGGGATTGATGCAGGCGGAAACACCGATGGTGCATCGGGCGAAGCGTTTCGCACCGAAAGCACGCAGCGTGATCTTTTGCTACATGAGCGGCGGCGTGTCGCACCTCGACTCCTTCGATCCGAAGCCACTGCTGGAGAAATACGCGGGCCAGCCGATGCCCGGCGAGGTGAAGAAGACGCAGTTCAACAACAATGGCACCATGCAGCCCGCGCATTGGGCGTTTCATCGACACGGCCAATCCAGCATGCCGGTGAGCGAGTTGTTTCCGCACATGGCGACGCTTGCCGATGAGATCAGCGTCATCCGCAGCATGACGGCGAAGTTCAGCGAGCATGCGCAGGGAAATTTCTTCATGCACACCGGCTTTCCGTTTCTCGGTTATCCGAGCGCCGGTGCGTGGACGAGCTACGGCCTCGGCACCGAGTCGCGCGATCTGCCCGGCTATGTCGTGCTGCAAAGCGGAAGTGCCTCCGTGCCGCATGGCGGCGTCGGTTTGTTCAGCAATGGATTCCTGCCAGCGCAGCATCAAGCATCCATCATCAAAGCGGATGAGTCCGAGGCGGTGGAAAACATCCAGCCACGGCAACCGCATGAGCGTCAGCGCCGCCAACTCGACTTCATCGGCGCGATGGACCGCCGCTTTGCCAACTCCTCTCAACAAAACATCCACGTCGAAGCCGCCATCTCGAACTACGAACTCGCCTGGCGCATGCAATCCGCCGTGCCTGAGCTGTGCAACATCTCCGGCGAGACTGAGGCGACGAAGAAACTCTACGGTCTCGACGGCCCTGATGACACCCGCACCGCGTATGCTCGGCAGTGCCTGCTCGCTCGGCGATTGGTGGAGCGCGGCGTGCGTTTTGTCGAGCTGAGCTGCCTGCCGCAAAAGCTCGGAGCTGGCCAAGGCCCCAATCCCTGGGATCAACACGGCCAGATCAAAAAAGGCCACGCCAACATGGCCTATCAGGTCGATCAGCCCATCGCCGCGCTCGTCAAAGACCTCAAATCACGCGGCCTGCTCGACAGCACGCTCGTCGTGTGGGCCGGCGAGTTCGGCCGCACGCCCTTTGCCCAAGGCACCGATGGCCGCGATCACAATCCGTATGGCTTCACCATCTGGATGGCCGGTGGCGGCATCAAAAAAGGCCATATCCACGGTGCCACCGATGACTTCGGTTATCACGCCATCGAGAACGCCTGCACCGTCTATGACATGTGGGCCACCGTGCTGCATCTCATGGGCATCGACCATGAACAGCTCACCTACCGCTTCAGCGGTCGCGACCTGCGACTCACTGATGTACATGGGAATGTGCTGCGCGATGTGATCGCTTAATGCCACTGCATTCCTGAAGACTGTTTTACGCCTTTGGCGTTGCCTGTTTCCTGCGCAATTATTGCGGCCTATGAGCATCGGAACAAAGAATCGTCTGAACCAAACTGGAACCACCTGCAAGACTCATCTGCGTGAGCAGCACTCTGAGCATTTGGCTTTGGTGGAGGAATTTATCTCTGAGCTGGAGGGTTCTGGAAAAAGCTATGACCCGACACGCTGGAGCAAATTCACGGATGCGAAACACAGCACGACGGAAATGCTTCAACGTGTGGACGCGGCTTTTGGTGCTTGGATGAATCCATGAGGCGACGTTGTTTGTTATGAAGAGACGCCGTTTCCTTCAGACCAGTGCGGCCAGCCTGCTGACAGGTTGTTCTCAGAGACTTGTGCTGCCGCATGATTTGCCTCTGCCGATGACAGAGATCATCAGTCGTATGGCCTCTGGTTCTCTGAGTTCAGTGGAGTTGATGCGGCACTGCCTGGGGCGCATCGAGCGACTGGATCGTGTCGGGCTAGAATTGCGCGCGGTGATCGAATTGCATCCTGATGCTATGGCAATGGCAGCTCAGAGTGATCTTTCGAAGACAAGCCTTCCGCTGCGTGGTTTACCGATTCTGATCAAAGATAACATCGAAACGGCTGACGCTATGCTTACCACAGCGGGTTCGCTGGCCTTGGTCGATGCACCGAAGCCCAAGCAGGATGCGGAAATCGTCTGGCTTCTGCGAGAAGCTGGCGCGCTGATCTTTGGGAAAACAAATCTTAGCGAGTGGGCAAACATCCGTAGCAGTGATTCATCCAGTGGTTGGAGTGCGCGTGGTGGATTGACCCGGAATCCACACAAACTCACGCACAGCGCCAGTGGATCGAGTAGTGGCTCAGCCGTCGCTGTGGCGATGGGTTTCTGCGCGGCTGCAATCGGCACAGAGACGAACGGCTCCATCATCAGTCCGGCGAGTGCCTGCGGTATTGTTGGATTAAAGCCAACGGTGGGGAGAGTGAGCCGCAACGGTATTATACCCATCACTCATTGGCAGGACACCGCTGGCCCCATGACGCTCACGGTACGTGATGCAGCGCTGCTAATGAATGTTATCTCCGGTATGGATTCGAGCGATGTGCCGGTCCTGAAGCAGCCGGATGGCTTGGAATATGATCACACGGCATTGATGGGAAGTGATGCTCTGCGTGGCGTTCGTCTGGGGGTGGTGCGGGATCTGTGTGGAAAGAACCAGGAAGTCTTGGCGCTGTTTGAGCAGTCTTTGAAAATGCTGCGGCAAGAAGGTGCGATCCTGATCGATATAGTCACGCTTCCGAATCATCGTGAAGCGGGTGGACTGGCCTGGAAGGCGATGCTCACGGAGTTCCGTGCGGACATCAATAGTTACCTGAAAGCCCGAGGTGGGAACATAAGGTCATTGGCTGACGTGATTGCTTTCAATATCAAACATCGCGACTCAGAGTTGCCGTTTTTCGGCCAGGACTTATTTGAAAAAGCCGAAAGCCAAGGCACGACAGAAGCAACGGATGAAGCCAAACAGGCTAGGGCTATCGCGCTGCGTTTGGCCGGGCCTGAAGGCATTGATGCCGTCATTCAGGAGCATCAGCTCGACGCTCTTATTTGCCCAACTAATGATCCGATTCAGAGAATCACGCTTAGCAAAGGAGATACGCATGTGCGCTGTGCCTGCGATCCTGCGGCAGTCGCCGGATATCCACATCTAACCGTGCCGATGGGCTTGGTGGCTGGCTTGCCCGTGGGGCTTTCTTTCTTTGGCAGGGCTTGGACCGAGCCGCAGCTCTTGGCCTATGGTGAGGCCTTTGAAAGGATCATGCCTGCGCGTGTGCAGCCTGCCATGGCTTGAGCCTATTAGCCATGCGCACGTTCAATCGCTACTCTGTGGCGGCTGTTGGTGGTGATTTTCTCTGGCTTGCCTGCTGTCTTTTTTGACTTGGCTATAGGCTTGGCATCAGCGTTCGATTTCTCGCTTGGTTTTGCGTCTGGTGCCTCTGGTCCGACTTTCTTCTTTGTCTTCACCTGGGCTGCGGCTGTGTCTGCTTTGTTGAGCGTCACCGGGATGGCGACTGGAACTTCTGCGTCAGACTTTTTCTCTGCGATGACGACTTCAGCTTCGGGTGTCGGCTGCGGCACGTCTGCCTTTTTACCGAGCGGCAGGCTGCCGCGAGTGACGACCACTTTGGCCCCGATACCGATGTCGTTAAAGGCTTCGACAACATCCTTCATTCCCATGCGTATGCAGCCATAGCTCGCAGGTGTGCCGAGGCGGTTTTCTTCAGGCGTGCCGTGGATGTAGATG
>JBEBGU010000968.1:0-1687 GCA_040081325.1 Prosthecobacter sp. | reverse complement strand
CCCTCAGGACCTTCGATCTGGTCGATCTGCACGGTGAACCCGAGATAACCGAGCATGGTGTCGAGAATCTGACTGGCGTGGGCGATGGGCGTCATGGAGTGATGTCTGAGGTGAAAAGCAGAAACACGGAACAGGGCATTCGTAAACGCGCCCGCCACAAAATGCCATCGTTCCTTATTCATTCTCGTATCTGCCCGCAATTTAGGCTTGCCAGCGCGCCCTGTTTTTGAGACGACAGAGGCATGAGCATTGCAGCGACACCACCTCTCACCCTATTCACTCTCAAAGAAGGCATCGTCGATAGCGCTGGTGATCAAGTGAGCGTCGATGCCTTTGTGGCAGATTTTCAGGGCCTGCGTCACTTCGGAGCCAAGATCGGCGAAGCCCTGGAGCTGGGTGAGGCCTGGACCGGCACAGCGCAGGAGGATGACCTGACGGTGACCTATGCCTATTTTGGCGAAGGCACAGGTCCGAATGATCCAGGCGCTGGAGCCATGATCGCCAAGAAAACACTGCTCTACGAACTGCTCACCAAAGTCACCACCCAAGAGCTCTAAGTCATGTCTGCCCAAATCTCCCCTTCCCTCCGCTCCTCCATGGAGCGCCTCAAAAATGGCGGTGCCGTCAATGGCATGCTCCTCGGCTGGCGGCGTCAGACTCTGCTGAATCTCCTGCCCCATGAGAACTTCCGCGCCGAAAAATTACTGCAAGCTATCCACGATGCCCAGGATCACTTTGGCAGCGGCGGCGACCGCTACGTGCAGACCTTTTGGTTCGGCTATGATACCTGCCACGCGCTCGTCGTCTTTCGTGGCGACTGCGTTCTCATCATCCTCCACACTCGCGCAGAAGAGGCCGACTTCCTTCGCCGTGCTGCCCAGACGTTTCTCGATGACAGCCAACTCCTAATCGACTCTCTACTGAATCCATCCGCCGTCGATGGCGGTGAAACGCAATTGCTCAGCGATGAGGACACAGGCCCGCACCATACCAATCTGATCACCAGACTGATTTAATCAGCGCAGTCGCCAGCGTGCTCGGTGCATCTCGCGGCCCATCGCCAGCCAGTGGGATTCAAAGTCAGTCGTCGGGTAGAAAAAAGCATCGCTCGGCCATTCGAGGCGCTCGAACTCAGCCCTCTTACCAAAGCTAACGAGTGCGTCCTCGAAGTACACACGGTCATCCGTCTTCAGCAGGAACTCCCCACCCGGCACCAGCACCCGCACCAGACCCGTGAGAAACTCCTCCTGATTCACCAGCCGCCGCGCCTCATGCTTCGTCTTCGGCCACGGATCAGGGCACAGCAGATGCAGCCGCGAAACGCTGGCCGTGGGCAGTAGCCAGCCCACCGTGTAGCCGCTTTCCAGACGCAGAACTTTTGCGTTCGTCAGCCCGGCTCGATCCACCTTGCGGCAGGTTTTCGAGACTCGACCCAGCATCCGCTCCATGGCAAAAAAGTCGCGCTCAGGGTGCTGCTGCGCCATGCCGAGAAAGAACGAGCCATCACCACAGCCCAGCTCCACCTCAAGCGGGCGTGTGACATCGGGGAAGATCTCCTCGCGGAGGAGTTCGCGGAAGTAGTCGGGCGGAATAAAAAGCGCAGACATGGAGCGCCTCTCTTTAGACAGGTTTAGCAGGAGTCAAAAGCCTCAAATCCGATCTGCTCATAAATCTCAAAGAAAAAGTC
>JBEBGU010000967.1:0-1688 GCA_040081325.1 Prosthecobacter sp. | reverse complement strand
CGGCATCGTTTATTCCACCTTCCAAGAAATGGCCGCCAAAAACAAAGTCGCCTACGACTTCTTCAGCACCCGCCCCGCCGAACTCCTCGGCAAGGAACTTCCGAGGTGGACGAAGAGGTTGGAGAAGGTGAAGTGAGCTGAAAACAGATGTCCACTGAACCGTAAGAAACAAAAATGAGCACTGATAAAATCGAATGCGATACTCATGGTCAGGCATTCACCACCTTTGTTTGTCAGCATCTCGTAGGTGGAGCAGGTCTTGAATGGCACTCAACGGAACCCGACGAAGAAAACCCGTGGCCTGATGCGTGGTGCGGTGAGTGTAACGCGGCCTTTGAGCGAGAGGGAGAATGGAACGAGAAGTCAGAATCTGAGGTGAAGATCAAAATTGTCTGCCACCGTTGCTACGAAAGCACAAAAGCAAGATGCACGGTCCACTACGTTTGAATGTGTTTTAGCCGCTAGTGCTCCCAGACACACGATCTAGAGATCGCCTGGTCGATAAAACGCCAGAAAGTTGGAGAGGTTCAGCGTGTAGACGCGCGCCGCTTTCTAGCCTACCACAGCCCTTGCATGAACGCGCCCAGCGTGGCAAACTCGTTCTCATGAGCACTCAGATGGCCTTTCAACGCGGTGTCTCGCCGCTGCTTCAGCTTCTGCTTCCCGGCAAGGAGGACTTGATCATGTCTGTCATGCCAGACCGGGCCCTGCGGGATCGGATCGATCAGTTGGCGGGGAAAAGCACCGAAGGCGAGCTCACGGAAGAGGAGCGGGCCGAGTATGAGGGCTATGTTCGGGCCAACAAGTTCATCGCCCTGATGATGCGCGAGGCGAAGCGCTTCAAAGCCCAGTCCGCAGCATGACCGAGGCCGTTCGGCATCTCGTGCGACAACGGGCGAAGCACCGTTGCGAGTATTGCCAGCTTCATCAGGATGATTCCCCGCTGGCGGCACTTCACATCGAGCACATCCGCCCCATCAAGCATGGTGGAACTGATGCCTTGGAAAATCTCTGTCTGGCCTGCATCGACTGCAATCTGCACAAAGGAACGAACCTGACAGGCATCGACTCGGAGACCGATGAGATCACTCCGCTGTTTCATCCACGAAAAGACAACTGGGACGAGCATTTCGGCTGGAACGGCATCCACATTGCGGGACGCACCACTGTGGGCCGTGCCACTATCCGCGTGCTCGATTTGAATGACGATGACCGCCTCGATCTACGAATGGCCTGACGCTCGCCCATGCGCCTCCTCATTCTTTCGTCATTCGCCATTGCTTCGCTACGCTCACCCCTGCGGGGCAGCACACGCTTCGCGGTGCTGGCTGTCTCGCTTTGCTCGGCTCTGGTTTCGTCATTGGCGGTGCAGCCGCCCAACATGCTCCTCGGCACACAGGCCATCGGCGGGCGGTATCAGTTCACGCAGGACGAACCGTTGCTGGAAAGCGCGAAGCTCATCGCGGAGCTGGGATCGGGCATCATGAAATTCTCGATCTCGAAGCAGGCCTCGTTCGGCAAAACGAAAGCGAATGTGCGCGAGAGTAATCCCGGCTTCCAAACGCTCGCCGAGATCGCGGAGAAGGAGCCGACGCATCGCGCGGTGCTCGACATGCCGTTCACGCACGTCTTCATTTGGGCCTATCCCTTCACCACGCACGGCAGCGCAGGCACCTTCAAGCCGGCGG
>JBEBGU010000966.1:0-1689 GCA_040081325.1 Prosthecobacter sp. | reverse complement strand
CCGTGTGTCCAGTGAAGCCTTTCATTTGCTCGCTGCCCCACCGATGCGCCTCAACTCAAAGGACACACCGATTCCGTATCATCCAAATCTTTGGAAATCCCACCGCCCAACCACTGCCAACATCAGCAGCGCCCTGCGGCAGTTACTAAGGTATTGAGCGGAGGGCTTGGACTCATTCGGGCGAATGAATCCCCAATGCACGTCATCAATGCTCGCCGATCTCGACAGGTCTGTAGCCACCTCGGCTGCGGAACCAGAAAAAGAGACCGATGTAGCAAACAAGCATGAAGCTTGGGAGAATGGCGATGGTGGTGAACACACTGCGCTTGCTGGCGGCTTGCACGAGTTCGAGTTCCTTAGTTTTCTCAGCAGGCAACGCTTTGATTTTCTCCTGATCGAGTGTGGGTGCGCTGCCAAAGATGCCAAGCTTTGGTGCTCCGTTTACCTGAGCATGAAGTGCGCTGTGATCAGCTCTGTTGAGGCGCTTTTCCATGTCGAGGTCCTGCTTATAACCGATGTAGGGACTGCCGAGGACGCCGAGGAAAAGCACACCGACAGCAGAGACGCCATTAAGTGTGAGCGCGCCACCCTTCGGGAACTGCTCGGAGGTGAGACCCAGCGTCGTGCTCCAGAGGAAAGTTTTACCCACCGCATAGATGGAAGCAGCACCCAGGATTGCCCAGCCCGTGGCATTAGAAAGCAGCAGCAATCCTGTGATCGCAATCGCAGAGCTGATGACTAAAAGACCGATGGCCGAGAATCGATGAACGATGGGGCCAGCGTAAAAGCGCAACACGGTCATGATGACGGAAACATAGACGAAGATCCAGGTGGCAAAGTTTGGGAAATCAGGGCCGCTGAGTTTCAGCAACTCGGGCATCCAGCCATCAGTCCCAAGCTCGGTGGTCGCAAGCGGGCCAATGATAATGAGCACCACGAGAAAGAGCCAATTTCCAAGCGAGCGAGTATAAATACCAGCCAGCACGCTCACCACCGCAGCGATACTGAAGACGAGTGTCCAAGAGGCTTCTTGATTGAGCATCTGGGCGAAAGCAGGGACGACGAGAGCGGTGATCATGAAGAAGCCGATGGCCCCAACTTCCTTCAGCATATCACGGTAGCTCACGCCGGCGGCGACGCGTTCATTGACCGGGAATGTGCGCGGCAGAATGAGCAGCGCGTAGATCACAACCGGGATAAAACAGAGCGCAAAGCGGAACTGCCAGACAGCTCCGAAGAAGAGCTTGGTGTCAGGCAACAACCCACAAAACAGCGCGCCCAGCGCCAAGCCTGCGGGCCAGCCTGCGTGCAGGATGTTCAGCCATTTGGCCTTCTGCTTACTGAAGACCGTGGCGACGACGGGATTAATGAATGACTCGACCGTGCCATTCGCGACGGCGATCAGCAACGTGCTCCAATAGAAGTCCTGATAACCCGAAGCCCGCAGAGTGAGCACGAGAGAAACGACATGACAGACGATAGCAAATAGGGCGACCGTTTTGTAGCCCACGTAGTCGATGATCAGGCTGAAGAAAATGATGCTGATCGCAAAAGGCCACATACCTGCGCCATTGATAGATCCCTTCTGCTGCTCAGAGAGATTGAAGCCATCTTGCAGCAGACCAATCGTGTTCGCACGCACCCCAAAAACAAAAGAGGTAGCGACGAGTGCGACGAAGCAGGCCCAGA
>JBEBGU010000214.1:0-6574 GCA_040081325.1 Prosthecobacter sp. | reverse complement strand
CTGGTTTCGCAACATGCAGTAGTGCGTCATGGTGAGCTTGCCGTTCACATCGTGATAGGTGCTCAGCATCTCCATCGGCGTGCCTTCGGCGAAGCGCTCCTCAACCACGGAATCTCCCGCGATGAGGCGAAACTCGGTGTTCATCTTCCCCATCATCGGCGACTCAGCCGACCACTTGCCCACCAGCGACTTCATGCGCTCAAAGGCGGCAGAACCTTTGTAAGGAGGCATATCGACACAGGCCGTGCTTGTGTTCTTGCCGGTCTGGCATGAAGAGAGCGCCACGATGGCGACGATGGATAGGAGGAGTGATTGCTTGATCATAGTGGAGTTTGGGTTGGGTTGAAGTGAGAGATGATTCTAAACTGGATTTTTTGCGCGATGCTATGGTAGCCAAAGTGATCTTTTCATCGACACGACGATTGGTCCCATGGCTAAAAGGACAGTCCCGTGATTTTTTTCTCAAAAAGTTTTCAAGACATGGCTATCCGACTGGAAAGCCCATGCTCAAGATGGCTAGAGGCCACGAAGGCTCAGAGCAAAGATCGTTCCTTCGCTGGCGCTGCTGGTGACGGTGAGTTTGGCGCCATGGGCATCAGCGATGGCTTTGCTGATAGCGAGTCCGAGTCCTGCTCCACCAGTCTTTCGGCTGCGTGAGGTGTCAGTACGGTAAAAGCGCTCAAAAATGTGAGGCAAGTCTTCCTCCTGGATAATGGGGCCAGAGTTTTGCACGCGGAGTATAGTGTGTTCGTTCTCGATGTAAGTTTCGATGATGGCATGGCCCCCACGCTGATTGTGCTGGATGGCGTTGCTGATCAGATTGGTGATGATCTGCGTGAGCTGCTCGGCATTACCTTCACAGGTCGCTTGTGCGAGCGCGGTGCGGAGTTCGATGCCTTGTGTGTCTGCGGTGCTGTGAAGGCTTTCGATGACATCGCGGGTCAGGCTGGCAAGGTCGCATGTGGCGCGCTGACCTTGAGTTCCCGATTGGATTTGAGCTAGGTTGAGCAGGGATTCAATGAGGCCACCCATGCGTTTTGCCGAGCGGTGACAGGTGGCGATAGTTTCGCGGTAGTCATCACCACTGCGCTCACGCTCCAGCGTGATCTGAGATTCCGTGATGAGCACGGAAACAGGCGTTCGCAATTCATGCGCGACGTCAGCACTGAAACGTTTCTGTTGGGTGAATGCTTCATCAAGACTGGCGAAGGTGCTATTGAGAACGTTCGTTAGACGCCCGAGTTCGGCACCTGCATGATGAGTCTCGATGCGGGCAGAAAGATCCCCATGACTGATGTGCTCGGCGGCTGTGATGATTTCCTCCACAGGCCGGATCGCGCGACGCAAGATCCAGGCGTCCACGAGGAGTCCGATGCCGAGAACGACCGACCCGATGGCGAACATACGCCAGCCAAAACGAGTGGCTGAGTGCACGGACTCGCTCAAGGAAACGGCTGCTAGCAAGCAGTCACCTGCGACGGTGACGATGTAGGCCTCGCGTAAAGTACCGACACTGCGGCGCTGGGTGACGAAGGGGACTAAGCCGTCACAGTTCGGCATGTCGTCAGGCTGTGGCAGATTGGCTGACTTGATGAGGAGTCTGCCTTGTCGCGTCCAAACCGCGTAGTGCCACTCGTGTGACTCAAATTGCGCGGCTGCCTCAGTCGGTAATGCAAAGAACTCAGGCGGAGTCAGAGCGTCACGTCGTGCGTCCTGATTGGGACGGGCACGTGAATTCTGAGCACGCAGGGAACGATGCAGGAGCGAGACTGGTTCATCTAAAGTGCGGTCGAGCCGTGCTAGCTCATTCTCCCAGTTCAAGCGATGAGCGGTGATGCCAAATGCGGTCAGGATGCAGGCGAGCATGACTCCATGCCAAAGGAGGATGCGCGTGCGGATGCTATGGGTGCCGAGCTTCATAGTAGGATGTAGCCCTGTCCGCGCCGTGTTTGGATAATGTCGGCACCAAGTTTCTTGCGCACGAGCGAGACGCGCACATCGAGGAGGTTGGAGAGCGAGTCTTCGTTCTCATCAAAGAGATGCTCAAACAACTCGGTGCGGCTAACCATCTTACCTCGACGCAGCGCCAGATACTCGACCAGCGCATACTCGCGGGCGGTGAGCTGTGCATCTGCTCCATTGAGTAGGACCGTCTTGCTCCATGTATCGACGACGACAGCGCCGATGCTGATTTGATCCCCAGCCTGCCCAGCCGAGCGGCGGATGATGGCTTGGAGTCGTGCGCGTAGTTCATTAATGTCGAATGGCTTCGCGAGGTAGTCGTCTGCGCCTGCATTGAGACCCTCGATACGGTGCTGCACGGCACCTTTGGCCGTCAGCATGATCACTGGTGTGCGCTTCTTTTGCCGCAGTGCAGCTAGCACCTCGATTCCATTCATGATCGGCAACATCCAATCGAGCACGATGGCATCGTACTCAGTCGCCAGTGCCTTGTAGCAGCCGTCCTCACCGTCCTCTGCTGTGTCCACGGCGTAGCCATCCTCACGCAGCGCTCGCGAGAGCGCGCGGAGCAGATCGGGTTCGTCCTCGATAATGAGCAGTCGCATGGCGGCAGATCCTACACAGGAAACCTTACGCGCAGATGACGAAATCTTTTTTGAGATCGTCACCTTCACGAAAGGTTCCCTCAGCCAAGATGAGCCTTATGAAGTTACTATCTATGCCTCGGCTGGTCCTTGCCCTCGCTTGTTTCGCTATCAGCCTAGCTCACGCGCAGCCAGCTAATGTCTTGCTCATCATCGCGGATGACTTTGGTGCGGATAGCTTCCCGCTGACGGCGACAGGTGGCACGCTGCCGCCGATGCCAAACATCACGGCTTTAAAAAATGGCGGTGTGTTATTCTCACGGGCGTATGCGCATCCGACTTGCTCACCGACTCGGGCATCCATCCTTACCGGACGGCATCCGTATCGCACTGGGATCGGAGCGCAGCTCCTCGGGGCGACGAGTCCGCAGCTCTCTACCACGGAGTTCACTTTGCCAGAGGCTTTTACTGCAAACTCAGGCCTGGGCTACTCGCTGGCGATGTTTGGTAAATGGCATTTGAATGCAGGGCCTGGCACCAATGATGCCCCGCGCACGGTGGGCGGATGGCCTTCGTTTGCGGGCACGATCTCGGGTGCGCTCCCTGATTTTTACGCCTGGACAAAGATCACGAATAACGTCAGCACCACATCCGCGACTTATGCGACGACGGACACGGCCAATGACGTGATTTCCTTCATCACGAGTCGTCCTTCGACGACTCCATGGTTTGCCTGGGCCGCTTTCAATGCGCCACATGCGCCTTTCCATGTGCCGCCGTCTGGACTGCACACTTATGGTACGCCCACGACGAATCGCACCATGTATGAAGCTGCCTGCCAAGCGCTCGATACTGAAGTGGGACGCATCTTGGCCAATGTGAATCTCGCGACGACAAACGTGATCTTCATCGGTGACAACGGCACGCCAGGGCAGGTCATTCAGACGCCATACAACACAGCCCACGCAAAGGAGACGATCTATGAAGGTGGCATCCGCGTGCCTTTGATCATCGCAGGGCCAGCCGTGGTGAGTCCTAATCGCACGAGTTCCACGCCTGTTCATGCCGTGGACCTTTACTCGACGATTCTAGAGATGGCTGGCATCAGCGTAAGCACCACGCAGCCGACCACACAGACGCTGGATTCCAATAGCGTGATGAGCATTTTAAAAAACACCACCACGACAGCTCGCTTTGCCTTTAGCCAAGAGTTCAGCGCGGATCTGCTGACTAGCGTCTCAGGTCGTGCGCTGATCGATGATGCAGGCTACTCGCTACTGACTTTCGATGATGGACATGAGGAGCTTTACAACACCGCGACGGATGTGAATCAAGCCACGAATCTCCTCGGCACCAGCATCAGCATCGCCGCTCAATCGGCCTATGCTGCGCTGAAGTTAAAGCTCGCCAGCTATCAGACCAGCGGCACGCCGAATGATCCACTCATCACCTCATGGTTCACCAAGAACAGTGCTGAATACGCGCGGATCTACCCGACGCTGGCGGATCAAAATTCACAATCCTCCGCTACCACCTGGAGCCGTGGCGCTGGGGTGCAGAGCACGCCCACCTATTCGGACGTGCATCAGGTGGACTACAGTACGAACTGGGTTTACATCCACACCACAGGGCTAGCGAGTCACATCATGGGGCCATGGTATCTTAATGCAGGGAAGACCAATCTCTTCCCCAATTACCCTGCCAATACGGCGGTCAAGTTCCGCTTTCCACGAGTGCCCAGTATCCCGACGACCAAGGTGCTGACTGGCCTCGGGGCGACCGGACGCATGGTCAATGGCGTGTCCATGTTTGATAGTCGTGATGCCTTCTCTTACTCCGCGGTCAATGGCGCTGATGCTACGCCCGGCGGCTCCTTCACTGGAGATGGGATCTGGAACCGAGATGGCTATTTCAATGAAGGTGTCACCTTTGACCCTGCCTTGGCTCATCAAGCTGGCAATAACTACCACTACCACGCACAGCCTCTCGGACTGCGCTTTCAGTTAGGCGATCATGTGGACTACAATGCGACTACGAACATTTACAGCGAGAGCACCGAGCCGCTCACCAAGCACTCACCCATCGTCGCTTGGGCATCCGATGGTCTGCCCGTCTATGGACCGTATGGATACAGTGATCCGAACAGTGCCAGCAGCACCGTGCGCCGTATGGTCTCAGGCTTTGTGCTGCGCAATGGGGCCAGTGGCACCACCAACCTCGCTAGCACAGGCCGCACCACTTTGCCCGCCTGGGCCGCGCGGGTGCAGGCACGCTCAGCCACTCTCGCTTTGAATCAGTACGGACCCGCTGTGAGCGCGACTTTCGGTCTCGGCAAATACATCGAGGACTTCGACTATCTTGGCGACCTCGGATTTACCCAAGGCACGAGCTTTGATCTCAATGAGCAAAACGTGCGCTTCTGCGTCACGCCAGAGTTTCCTGAGGGCACCTGGGCCTACTTTACCACGATCAATGCTGACAACACGCCTGCCTTCCCTTACACCACAGGACGTGCATTTTACGGCACACCCTCAGGCACTGCCGTCACGGCCATCTCCGAAACCGTGACCTCGGCTTTCCTCGGTGGTCCGTTCAAATCCGAAACCGCAGGTCCGCTTTCCGTCAATGCCAGCACGGGAGATGTCACCCTGGCCTGGAGCGCCGTAGAGGGTGGTGTGTATGAAGTGCAAACATCTGAGAGCTTAGCGACCTGGACAGCTCTCACGCCTACCATCACAGCCATCGGTGATGACTCAGCCGCTGCCACCGAAGTCGGCGGAGCCATCGGCCAAACGAAGCGCTTCTACCGAACCAATCGCACTGGCCTTTCCACGTATGATAAGACTGGTTTTGCAGGCACCTACTTTACTTCTGCCAGCAATCTCACCGCAGTGGCGCCTGGCGGTACTGTCACCCGCGGCACCACCGTTGACGTGACGATCACCTATGGCGGAAATGTTCCCACCAATGTGATGCCAACCAGCGCAACACTTGCGGGAACAATCATCGGCACCACCTTCAGTCGCCCAGCCACAGCGACAGTGAAAGCGACCTTTGTCATCCCTGCAAACGCCACCACAGGACTGCAAACCATCTTCATCCAGTTCCCCACGCCATCGTTCACCGTTTCGAATGCTCTAACTATCAATTAGCAATGCGCTAATGGATTATGCCATGGCGAATCACTGCGGTTTGGTTGACGAGTTCACTCTGCTACCTTGCCTGACCTAACGATAAAAGGCTCATCAGTGTCTTTGGTGAAGGTGCGCGAGGTGGTGAACTCTTGGCGGAGTTTGGTGAGAGTTGCTGCGTAGGCGGGATCATTGATGAGGTTCTTCACGGCCCAGGGATCGGCATCGAGATCGTAGAGTTCTTCCTTGGGTGCATCAGCCATGCAGAGCTGGCGTAGGAGTTCGTAGGGCAGCGGTTGATCGGCTTTATGGCGGATGGCTTCGTCGTGAAGATCGATGCCGTATTGCTGGCCGGGATCACCATATTCACCGCTGCCACTGCCGATGGAGATCGCTTGTTCGACAGGGCCTTTAAAGGTGTCCTGATACACATTGCCGATGTAGTAAAAACGTCCATCGCAAACAGCGCGGCCTTTGGTGGGCTTGAGCGCTTTGGGTGCGGATGACATGCCGTGATTGGTCTCGGTCATGATGGCGCTACGGTCCGGCAATACATCGGTTTTTCCGGAGAGGATGGGCCACAGTGATTTGCCATGACACACGGGCTGCGGGGCGATGCCGAAGGCTTCGAGAAACGTGGGATTGAAGTCCATCTGCGAGATCGGCGTGTTCAATGTGCGGCCCGTTTTGATGCCGGGGCCTTTGATGTAGCACGGCACATGGGTGCCTGCGGGATACACGCTGGTTTTTCCACGCGCTACGGGGATGCCGTGGTCGCCTGTGAAGACGACGATGGTGTTGCCAGCTTGACCGCTGGCTTCGAGCTTCTTCATCATGTCGCCCACGAATGCGTCCATGCTCAGGATGCATGAATAATACTGCGCGAGGTCGATGCGC
>JBEBGU010000213.1:0-6604 GCA_040081325.1 Prosthecobacter sp. | reverse complement strand
TCGCACCTTTTGGTGGACCTACACACCGGCAGCCACCGGACGTCTTTCACTCTCCACCGTCAATGGTGACGCGATCAGCAAGAATCTCGGCATCTACATCGGCAGCTCAGTCAGCGGGCTGAAGACTCTGGAAAGCCAGAGCACCGACTACGGTAACTACAATCTCTCCATCACGATTCCCGTCACCGCTGGCACGACTTATCAGATCAGCCTGGGCTCATACGAGAATGCGAGCAGCTCCGGTGCTCTCATCCTGAGTCTGGCGCTCGACTCTAATGCAGACGTTTCCGGTCTGAATATCCCCAATGCGGCCACCCTAACCAATGATGCCTTCGCCAGCCGTGTGGCGCTCACAGGTGCGCAGGTCAGCGCTATCGGCTACAGCCGACCCGCCAGCAGTGAAGCTGGCGAGCCCTCAGCCATGGGCACTAAAACCATTTGGTGGACCTACCGCCCTGCTGCGGATGGCCGTTCCACCTTCTCCAAAAACGTCGGCGTTTATCTCGGCGGCAATGTCGCCGCCCTGCGCGATGTCGCGGGCCAGAGCACGAGTTACAGCGCGGGCAATCCAGCCTTCTCATTTCCCGTCACGGCAGACACGGACTATCAGATCGCTGTCGGCTCCTTCAATAATGCCTCCGGCGGCAGCGTCGTGCTCACCCTCACCCTGGATGCCGCGGCGGATGTCACCGATCTGAACATCCCAAATCCTGCCACGATTCAAAACGATGCCTTTGCTCAGCGCGTCCCGCTCACCGGCAAAGAAGTCAGCGCCATCGGCTACACCACCAGCGCCACCAATGAGATCGGCGAGCCGCTGAACTCCGGCGCACGCAGCCTCTGGTGGACCTATACCCCGCCCACCGCCGGGAGACTCATCATCAGCACGCAGGGCAGCGACAATTTCAGCAAGACCGTGGCCGTGTATCTCGGCAACAGTCTGACAGGGCTGAGGCTCGTCGCTGAAGTGACCAACCAGTACAACTCTGGCACCGGCAACGTCATCTCCTTCAGTCTGCCGGTCACCGCCAACACCAGCTACCAGGTCAGTCTGGGCAACATCAACTCCAATGGCGCAGGTGATGCCGCCGTGATCAGCTTCAGTCTCGATGATGACACGGACATCAACGACCTGAACCTCCCCGCGCCCGCTGCCGCAGCGAATGACCTCTTTGCCAGCAGCACCGCGCTCACGGGAGCAGTTGTCAGCGGAATTGGTTATGCCACAGGTGCCGTGCGTGAAGCCCTGGAACCCGCCGCCACCGATGAGCGCACCCTTTGGTGGAGCTGGACCGCGCCGAGCACCGGCCTCGCCATGGTGGACACCACCGGCAGCGATGCGAGCAGCGGCGGCTCGACCATTCAAAGATGGGTCAGTGTATGGATCGGCGCCAGTCTCAGCGGCCTCAGTCAGGTCGCCATCTCCGCCCGCTCCCCCACGCCTGCCGTGCTCTTCCCCATCACCGCTGGCGAGGTCTATCGCATCGCCGTCGGCAATGACACCAACAGCGCATTCCCCACCAGCAGCGTCGTCATGTCCATCGTCTCCGCGCCGTCCTCACCCGTGCTTGCAGCGCCGTTAGTGTCGAAGCTCGTTCGATTGAATGAAGCCGTCGTGCTCAATGCCACCGCCAGCGGGCTCGGCCTAGCCTGGCAGTGGACGAAGAATGCCGCCATCATCTCCGGGGCCACCAGCGCCACCTATGCCAAGACCTTTGCCGCCCTCAACGATGCCGGCGTCTATGCCGTCGCCGTCGCCGGTCCCGGTGGCACCAGCACCAGCACGGCGAACATCGGCATCGTCAGTGGGGCGGCCACACCCGTCAGCGTGAATGAAGGTGGAAACATGGCGATCACCGTCAGTGCTGCCGGGCCTGCTTTGACTTATCAATGGTATCGCGATGGCGTGATCATGGTACCGGGTGATCCACGCATCACCGGCATCAACAGCGCCACCCTCAGCATCACCGGCATGACCGCGCTGGATGCCAGCGTGTATCATTGCGCCGTCTCCATGCCGGATGCTCTGAGTCCGGGCGTGCTGACCATGAACAGCGGCCCCTTCACCGTGAACGGCACATTCAAGCCCGTCGCCATCCGCGGCGGCCCTTATGCATGGCATGTCGGACGTCCGGTCACAGACATCATCGGCACCCGCTTTGGAGCCACCAAGATCACGATCAGCGGCCTGCCCAAAGGTGTCACCTACAACAACCTCAACGGCCAGCTCTCCGGCAGTCCCGAAGCCGCCGTCACCGCCGGCATTTTCAAAGCCACCGCCACCAACGGCCTCGGCACCGGACCTGAGCGCAGCTTTGCCTACAGCGTGATCGGTCTGGATGCAGACGCCATCGGCACCTTCAACGGTCTCGTCACCAACAACAGCACCTGGGTGGACACCAAGTTCGGCGGCAGCCTGAACGTCATCGTCGCCAGCAGCGGCTATTACACAGGCTCGCTGAAACTGGGCTTCACCTCGCTGCCTCTGAAAGGCCGCTTTGAAGACAACGGCGCAGGCAGCCTCACCACCATCACTGGCAATCTGCGGAAAACTCTGCCCGCACTCATTCTGACCATGCAGATCGACCTTTCCAACGGGCACCTCACCGGCACACTCGATGAGACAGGCCACACAACCACCGTCGAAGCATGGCGGAACATCTGGTCCGCTACGAACCCCGCCGGCACACGCGCCACCACCTACACCGCCGCGCTCGCCCCGCCAGAAACGCTGCCCGGAGACACGCCAGACTATCCGCTCGGAGACGGCGTCAGCTTTGTCAGCATCAGTGCCACCGGCATCGTCACCTGGAAGGGCACGCTCGCCGACGGCACCGCCATCACCGCCAGCACCACCATGGGCCCCGGCGGCCAGATCCCGCTGTATCTCATGCTCTACAACACCGCCACGCCCACGGGCTCCATCCTCGGTTGGAACGTCTCCACACAGCCTGTCAGTGCTGATCCAGCACTCGATGGTTCGCTCTACTGGCAGAAGGAAAACCAGACCAGCAGCACCGCCAGCCGCGCCTACAAAACAGGATTCACCGCGCACACACTCACCGTGGTTGGCGGAAAGTTTGTTAAACCCGCCGCCAACCTCATCATCCTCGGCATGACGGACAAGCCGGGCAATGCCCGCCTCACCTTTGCAGAAGGCGGACTCGCCGCGCCTATCATCAGCAGCACTTTCCGCATCAGTAAAACCAACGTCCCCAGCCTGACCGGTGTCACCACGCCATCGAAGCTCACCTTCACTCTGAACACCGCCAGCGCCACGAACCTCGGCCTCATCAGCGGCAGCTTCGAGATCGCCGAGCCCTCGCCTTCCACCATCAAGCGCACCGTCAAATACACCGGAGCTGTGGTGAACCGTCTCGGCACCGGTACCGGCCACTTCCTCCTGCCCGTTCTGCCCGGCACCAGCACCTCGGCTCAATTCTCCGGCTGGCTGGAGCTGGAAGCCGTGAACTGACACGGTGCGCAAATCGCCCTGTAACTCCCGCGCTTCATTCCCGAATACACCAAGTGAAAAGAAGATCGCTCCCATGACTGAATCGGACTCCACCGCCTTCTCACCCGGACCCAATGCCACACCAGGCGTGTCGTCTGGTGAGCTGTTGGGGCGGGCGTTGGAACCCAAACCCGTCATCGGCGATCCCCAATCCTGGCAGCCACCGAGCCCTGAGGCGCTGCAAGCTCATCTCTATGGTTACGAGGTGCGGCAATACATCGCGCGCGGTGGCATGGGCGCGGTGTATCGGGGGATGCACATGTCCCTGGCACGCCCGGTGGCGATCAAGATTTTGCCACCCGAACTCCGGCAGGAAGATCCACAGTATGCCGAGCGCTTCCAGCAGGAGGCCCGTGCGATGGCCAAGCTCAATCATCCCGGCATCGTCGGCGTCTATGACTTCGGCCAGATGGCGGACGGCACGCTGTACTTCATCATGGAGTTCATCGACGGCACCGACGTGGACCAGATGGTGCTGGCGCAGGGCCGCCTGACCACAGCCCATGCCATGTCCATCACCGCGCATGTCTGTGATGCGCTTCACTATGCCCACTCGCAGGGTGTCATTCACCGCGACATCAAGCCGGCAAACATCATGGTGGGTTATGATGGCCGGGTGAAAGTCGCCGACTTCGGTCTGGCGAAAAGTTTGCGGCAGAAAGACTTGGGACTGACTCAAAGCGGCCATGTCATGGGCACCCCTCATTTCGTGGCACCAGAGGTACTCATCCAGGGCATGGAGGTGGATCACCGTGCAGACATCTACGCCGTGGGTGTCATGCTCTACCAGATGCTCACGGGGAAAGTTCCCCAGGGAGTGTTTGAGATGCCTTCACTCCAGGTCGCTGGCCTTGATCCGCGCTACGATCAAATCATTGCCCGCGCCATGCGCGAGGATCGTGACCAGCGCTATGCAACCATCCTGGAGATGCGCCAGGCACTCGACGGAATCCTGACGCAGCCAGTGCCGCAATCCAAAACGGGGCATCAAACGGTGCCCGCCTCGGCAGTAAGACGGCCTGTGGGACCGCCGCCGCCCAGACCGTCGTCACCATCTGCCGCCAGGCGCAGGAGCAAGATGCCCGTCGGCATCACCGTGATGGCGGCTTGCGTGATGCTGGCGGGTTGGTGGCTGCAAAGAGGCGGTGCCCCAGAAAAGACCCAGCCCGTCCCTGAAAAGGCAGTCGTCGCAGCCCTCACAACTCCTGACAAGACGCCCGAACTGCAAATGCCGGTCGCGTCCGCGCCTCAGACACCACGGCCAGTTCAGTCCGTCGAGCCGCTAAAAATCACGCCGCCACCACCCACGCAGCAAAAGCCGCCCACACTGTTTCTCGGTGACCTCACACCGCGAAAGGCCGATGTGGGCTGGTTTTCCTACCGGGTGAATCAGTATGACGCTCACGACATCAGAGCGGGCAGGCTCCCGATCATTGGCGGCAAGAACTGCACACAGTTCCTGCTGGCTCATGCGCGTAGCAGACTCGAGTTCGCCATCCCGGAGGGGTACACCTTCTTCACGGCCACAGGCTTTGGCCCCACAACGACCATGGGCAATCCGGCGGATCATGGGTCTTCAAAAAAGTCATGGAAATATGCCGTGCAGATCGATGGGCAGACCGTTTTTGAGTCTCGTGAACTCAACACTTACCCCAATGGCGAGGTATCCATCAAACTACCTCTCCTTCGCGGCAGCAAGACTCTCACGCTGATCATTGACGCATGCGGAAGTGGAAATAGCGACCACTCCATGTGGGGCTATCCCACCTTGCACCGCTCTGCTGAGACCTTACCCACCGAACCCGTGCAGCCGCCGGTCATCAGCACGACGCAGCAAAAGCTCGCCGAGCTGGAGGATCAAGCACGCAAAGCATGGGAGCGGAACTCGGCCCAACTCGTGGAGGCGGAAATCACCGCTCTGGGAAAAAGCTACCTCGCCAACGGCTTCCCCAAAGCGCTCTCAGAGGCCCGGAGCCGAGAGGATCAGGTGGAAATAGCTGCCCTGGAAAAGGAACGCGACGCCTACATCGCGCGACAGGTCGTGCCACCTGCAGGTGAAGCAGGCATCCACCCGACGGTCAAAGCATTGCGTGCCACTTACCACAGCACAAAACTGCGGATCGAAAACAGCAAGAGGCCTATGCCCATCACCCTTTACGAGCCCTACTTTGCCGAGCTTCGAAAGGTCATCCCGACTGCCCGTGGCGATGAGTTGAACGCGGTGATTAAGCGCTACAAGGAGCTTTGGCACGAAGCTGGATTCCACACCGTCACCAGCCCGCAGATGCCGCCGGCAATCAAACGCCGGTGCAGCGGCATAGAGCGGCTTGCTTGGCTGAAAGCAGGCGGGGGATCTCCTGAATGCGACCGAGCCGTCACCCAGGCTTTCGAGTTTCTCAAATCGAAGCAAAACCCTAACGGTTCCTGGGGCACCACTCTGCCCTGCCTCACGACCTCGCTCACGCTCATGGCTTACCTCGGACGCTGTGAAGATGCAGACTCACCGCTCTACGGTGACACGGTGATGAAAGCGCTGCTGCACCTCATCGAACTCAGTCGGCGGAGTCCGGACGGCATCATTGCCTCACCAAACTCCACGGACCACGCCGTGGAGCACGGAGCCGCCGTCGCTACCCTTGGCGAGACCTATCTGACAGCTCGTTTTGGTTCGCGCTCACTTCCCGGATTGCGTGATGCATTTGAAAAAGGCATCAATGCCATCTTAAAACAGCAGTTAGCCAATGGCGGCTGGGGGAAACTGGGCAGCAACTTCACCCCGCAGGATGCAGGCGGCCCCTATGTCACCTTCTGGCAACACATGGCCCTGAATCAGGCGCGCCGCACTGGACTGCGCTTTGCAGGACTGAAAGAAGCATTGAACCGCGTTGAAAACTACTGGGGCACCATCCGCACCAAAGACGGCAACTTCGGAACACAAAGAGGCGATGGCCGCCGTGATCCGTGGCTTCTGACTAGCATGGTGCTTCATGCCCGCACGCCGCTGCCGGACCTGCATCCGCACTGGAGTCGAAGCGGCAAAACATTCATGGCTAACTTTATCCGCTTTGAACCACCCAAGTGGGATAGAGG
>JBEBGU010000212.1:0-6609 GCA_040081325.1 Prosthecobacter sp. | reverse complement strand
GCATAGACCGCTTCATCGAGCAACTCTGGCGCGGGATGTTCCTGCGTGTAGAACTCCTTGTACAAAGCGGTACTGCGCAGCCGAAAGTCGGCGCTGAGGTCGATGACTTTCAGTCCAGCATCGAGCAGAGGCTTCGCGTATTCGACCGATACGCCATGAGGCAGAGCCAGGAAAGCGATCTCAGCTCCTGTGGCTTTGAGTGCTGCCACATCAGGATTTGAAAAGGTCAAAGTATCCGCCACGCCGACGCCACGGAAGCGCGGGAACTCAGCCGACAACGCTTTACCTGCGAGTGTGCGCGAGGTCACTGCCACCAGCTCAGCATGAGGGTGCCGCAGCAGAAGCCTCAGGAGTTCGATGCCTGAGTAACCACTAGCGCCGAGTACTGCAATTTTAACAGGAGAAGCCATTTGAGAGGGGGGCGATTATGAAGTCCCTCAGACGCCGTGCAACTGCGATTTGCCCCTGTTTTCACCAAAAGCCCCACTGCTGCGTGCGCAGTGCGTAGATGCCTAACAGTAAATTACCAACCGCGTGCATGATCACACAGGTTCCGAGGCTGCGCGTGCGCACGGCCAGTGCATAGACGAGTGAGCCCCACAGGAAAGCAGCCAAGTAGTCCTGCGGAGTGTGAATCAGCATGACCATGGTGGTCACAATCCAGAAGCCTTTCCAGGTGTGTGTGCCAAACGGTACGCTGCGCCAGTCAGCCTCACCTGCATTGACGTAGCGCATGAGAAAGCCGCGCCACATTAGCTCCTCCACCAGCGGCACGATGACGACCATGCGCATGAAGCGCATCACGATTGCCGCCATCTCCCACGCTGGCCATTTGGCGAGGATGGTGGGATCAAAACCTTCGTCACGCTTCACGAGTCCGAGCCAGGACCACCACGCTGGATCTTCGCCACCAGTGGCTAGTTTGGCATGAAGCCAGGCTGGAGTGATCCAGATCGCAATGCCAA
Source organism: Prosthecobacter sp. (assembly GCA_040081325.1). GTDB lineage: Bacteria > Verrucomicrobiota > Verrucomicrobiia > Verrucomicrobiales > Verrucomicrobiaceae > Prosthecobacter. The sequence goes on along the minus strand of JBEBGU010000212.1, from coordinate 5,644 downwards.
TCACGGCCAGCAAACAAGCCAGTCCGATTCCGCGCCAAGGCGCTAACTGATAATGCTGACGAAACCACAGCAGCAATCCACCGCAGATCAATGTCTGCAAGGGATACACCCAGTGCTCGGGTGCCTGCTGATACCATGACAGCTCGGGATTCTCGATCCGAAACCAACCCGGCACGGCGACAAACAGCGTGAACAACATCAAAGGCAACACATGCGCCGCCATCGCAGATTGACGAAGCTGAATCAGGCGTAAAGACATCAATGGCGCTGGATCTTGAGGATGCGGTTGTTGTAGCTGTCAGTGATGTAAAGCTCGCCCGACTCGGGATGCACCGTCACGCCATGAGGCCGTGCGAGCTGGCAATTGAGCGGATCACCGCCGACGCCTGCACTGCCATGTTTACCCGTACCAGCGATGTGCTCGATCTTACCGGTGGTGGGAATGTAGCGCCGCACGAGATGGCTCTCTGCATCGGCAATGATGACGCTATCATCTTTGTCCACACACAGATGTTTAGGTCCATTCATCGTCGCCTCCAGCGCTAGACCGCCATCCCCCTCCCCGCCCTTCTTGCCACTGGCATTCACCACCGTGCGGATGTGCCCGGTCTTGTCCACAACGCGCAGAGCATTGCCGCCACGCTCCAAAATGTAAACGTTGCCCTGACGATCCGGCGCGACGGCGCGTGGGTCCACGAGTGGTGATTCTGTCGCGAGATCGCCATCCTTCGGCAGGCCCTTCTTGCCATTACCAGCGATGACTCGTGACTTGTTGGTGGTCAAGTCGAGTTCATGCACTTGGCGCAGATCAGCGATGTAGAGCTTCGTGCCCTCGAAGTTCAGCGTGATGCAGTAAGGCCCGCTACCCCGCGCTTTTTCCGCAGGAACTTGCCAGCCTTCGCGCGTCTTTAGGGTGCGCGCTTTGACATCGACTTCACGAATGCGGCCATTCCAAGTGTCTCCGATCAAAATATTGCCACTGGGCAGAATGGCGAAGTTATGCGGTCCATTGAACTGTGCACGAATCGCTGGGCCACCATCCCCACTAAAGCCAGGCTTGAGTTGGCCTGCGAAGTGCGTGATCTCGCCACCGCCATCCACTTGCAGCAAGCGATTGCCAGACACCATCTCGATGATCCACATGTGCCCACCTGAATCGAATTCCGTGCCGAATGGCTCACGCAGCAGCGCCTCCGCGGCTGGAATATCCACCGCATCCTGCGTGCCACCCGCCACGAGCAAGATTTGATCAGCATGGATCACGGAGAGAGAGACGAAGCAGATGAGCGTGAGTAAGGCAGGCAGTTTCATGAGGGTTCGATCTTGGGCAGTTCCAGCGACTCACGCCAGAGAAATCAGCCTCAGCGTGATTCACATTTGCTCCAGCAAAGTGTTGGCTGCCTGCACGGCAGGGATGTTCTTATAGGCCTTGTCTCCGATCAATGAATTCAAGATCTTCTTCGCCTCATCCACACGCCCGTCACGACGATGCAGTTCAGCGAGGTAGAGGAGCGCGCGTGCTTTATCAGCGGCGATGACATAGAGCGTCTCTGCATGTTCCAGCAGTTCGATCGCCTCACTGATCTTGCCTTCACTGGCTGAGAGCAAGGCCGTCAGTTCCAGCAGGTGCGGTTTACTGCGACTCTCAGCCAGCTCGGTGAGCGCTCTTTTGAGTGCGCGACTATCTTCACCAGGATACCTCAAAGCCGTGCCCTGATAGAGTGCATAGTCACGAGAGCGGCCATCTCCCATGGCGGAACCTGGCCCTTTGGCATAGGGCCGATACAGAGGATCACCACAGACGACATTCATCCAAGAGATCACAGGCGTGGCGTTCCAGGCTGCTTCAGCGAGCGTGTACCCTTCTAGCAGACGCTTGTTCAAGACATCGAAGTGGACGGTGAGACTGAGGTAGGGTTCAAAGACGTTGCCTAGAGCGGCAGCCGCCCCCTGATGCAGCAGAGGCCCTAACCAATGACGATCCTTCGACCGGATCGCCGCTGCACTGTAGCTGTGCAGATGACAGGCGATGGCTCCAGACATGAACCGAAACGATGGGCTACTCACGGCTCCACTCACAGTGGCCGTGTACCAGCCGAAATAGAGTGCCGTGTCTGGCAGTGGCCAGTGATCTGGGATGATAGCTTCGTCTTTGTCGATGTGCACTGGAATGCCCTTTTCACGAAACAAAATGGCACTGCGAGTGAGCCAGTCCTCCCCCTCCTGATACGCACCCGTCTTCTGCGCGAGATCGATCACTGCACGGCCACGCAAGCCTGTCTGCTCGGTACTGATAGCATCATCAATCATACGCTTCACAGTATCAGCATCAGGTGCATCAAGACGGCCTACAAGCAGCAGCCCTGGCGCACCCTGAAACATTTGAATATGCATGTCCTGATCAAAGTAAGGGTTTCTCAAAGCCCCCGGCAGTAGCTGTCTCGACAGGCCGAGATGCGTCAGTTCGCTGTCCACACTTGCCTCATCTTCTTTGGTGTTCTGCGGGTTCTGCTGATCACGCCGGATCTGAAAAGGAATGCCACGCATGAGCACAACCACGCGCACGCTCGATTCGCCAACGATCATGGCAGACACGTCCTTGCCAGTGACGGTGTCCCGGACTTGTCCCTGCACTAGCTTCCACCAACCCCGACGAACAAAGGCCGCAAACAACGGCTTCTTGATGAACTCATCATACTGCTGCCTCGACATCGAGTCATCAATCGGACACTCCAGTCCAATCAGTCGCTCCGCCGGGATACCGCGCTGCTTCGCATAGTATTCAGCCAACTCACGTGATTGGGCGAACTCGGGATTATAGGCCACCACGGTTTCACCCGCGAGATCGAGCGCAGGCTCCTGGGAAATGACGAATGACGAATGCAGAATGACGAATGGCAGAAGCATCCGCCACAGTCTCTTTAGAATCTGGCATTCGTCATTCGTCATTCGTCATTCTCCCATGTCAGCTCCAGCCCATCATAAGCGAGCAACACACCTGGCGGCAGCTTTGGTTCATCACGCGCGTGCATGATCTCACATTGCAGGTGAGTGAAAAAAGTGCGCCGTGGTTTGAGCAGCGCCTGCACGGCCAGGGCTTCTGCAAAACTCATGTGGGTCGGGTGCTCCGTGTAGCGCAGGGCGTCGATGATCAGCGTATCCACGCCCTGCAAGGCAGCCATCGTCTCAGGTAGCAGCACCTTCGCATCGGGAATGTAGGCGCATAGTTTGCGGCCATGACGAGTGAAGAGGTAGCCGATGCACTCCACCTTCCCATGCAACACAGGCAGCGGCGTCACAAGCGTCTCACCCAGATGAAACGGACCGTGGATAGGCTTTGGAAAAGGCTTCAAATAGCCGCGATAACGGTTCTCACCATTGAAGGCGTATTCAAACATGCGCTCCAGGACTGCAAGGCACGAGGGCAGCGCATAGATGGGCATGTAAGTGTCTGCGGGAATGGTGAAGCGCCTCAGTTCATCAAAGCCCGTCAGGTGATCCATGTGCGGATGCGTGTAGATCGCAGCATCCAGATGGCGGATTCCCGCGCGCAGACATTGCGTGCGGAAGTCCGGCCCCGTGTCCACCACCCAGCTCATTTCTGGCGTGGTGATCCAGATGCTGGAGCGCAAGCGCTTGTCACGCGGGTCCGTGCTCCGGCATACCTCACAATCACAACCAATCATCGGAATGCCGACAGACGTGCCGGAGCCGAGAAAGGTGAGTTTGAAATCAGACATGCCCGCCTGTTTTAAGCGCAAAGAACGCAAAGATCACAAAGAGTTTTTGAAAGCACAAAAATCTTTGCGCTCATTGCACTCTTTGCAGCTAAGGAGATGGATGACTGAATCCTACCTTCAACGTTTTGGCGGCATCGCCCGACTCTATGGCACTGCCGCCCTACCCCGATTACATGAGGCCCGCGTGGCCGTGATCGGCCTCGGCGGCGTCGGCTCCTGGGTGGTCGAGGCCCTAGCCAGAAGCGGCATCGGCTCGCTGACACTCATCGACATGGACGATGTGTGCATCACCAACACCAACCGCCAACTCCCTGCCCTAGCCAATACAATCGGCAAGACAAAGACCGAGGTGCTTGCTGGCCGCGCCCGCGCGATCAATCCCGAATGCGCTGTCACCGCCGTGCCCGAGTTCTTCCTGGAAAGCAGTGCTGACCGACTTCTTGCGTCCGGCTTTGATGTGATCGTCGATGCCGTGGATAGCACGGGTATCAAAGCCCTCATCATCGCCAAGGCACGCGCATTGAGCATTCCCGTGATCGTTTCCGGCAGCGCTGGCGGCCGCCGTGATCCGACTCAAATCAAAGTCGCCGACCTCGGTCATGCAGGTGCGGATGAACTGATTAAGCAATTGCGCCGCCGCCTGCGCAAGGAGCACGCCTTTCCAAAGAGCCCCGATGGCCAATCCATGAACTGGGGCGTACGCTGCGTCTATTCGACCGAGAGAGCCATGTATCCCCAGCCCGATGGCACCTGCTCTCTCGAACGAGACGCGGGCACCGAAAACGGCCTGCGACTCGACTGTGCCGAAGGTTTCGGTGCTGCCACCCACCTCACGGGCACCTTTGGTTTCATACTGGCGGCAGAGGTGCTGCGACTAGTGACGAGCGATTCGTGAGAATTTTGTCATCCTGAATCTCTCGATTGCCGTTAGCAGTCTGGGTGGTAGCTTCGCCGCCCTTGCGCCACCCGGTGCTTTCTTACCCGACCCTTTTTCATGTCCTGGCTCTCCTCTCTCGGCCCTATCGGCTCAGTCCTCCGCGTCATCATCCTCATCATTGAGGTGCTCTTCGTTTTCAATCTCATGATCCTCGTCCACGAGTGGGGTCACTTCCTGGCCGCACGCTGGCGCGGACTGAAGGTGGAGGCCTTCTACATTTGGTTTGGAAAACCACTCTGGAAGAAAACCATCAACGGCGTCGAATACGGCCTCGGCAGCATCCCTGCGGGTGGCTTTGTGAAACTGCCCCAGATGGCTCCCATGGACGCTATCGAAGGTGGCAGCACCAGTGATGAGCCGCTGCCGCCCATCACACCGATGGATAAAATCATCGTCGCCTTTGCTGGTCCTCTTTTCAGTTTCGGCCTCGCCTGTACTTTTGCCTTACTCGTGAGCTTTTTGGGCAAGCCGCAGACGGAATCTTTTGTCACCACCACGATCGGCTATGTCGCCAAAGACAGTCCGGCAGACAAAGCTGGGCTCAAGGTCGGGGACGACATCAAGCGCATCGATGGCGAGCCTATCCGCCGCTTCGAAGGTTTCGTGGACAGCGTGCGCTGGGGTATCGTTTCGAGTGAAGGCAAGAACATCGAGTTTGAAGTCGAGCGCGCTGGCCAGAAGCTACCAGTGATCGCCGTCTCTTCAGAGTGGCCTGATTTGAAGGAAGAAAAACAAGCCTGGTGGGAGTCCATCTTCAAGCGCCCGTCTCTCCGTGAAGTCGGTATCACGGGTAAAGAAACACCCATGGTCGGTAAGGTGCAGCCAGACAGCCCTGCGGCTGATGCGGGCCTTCAGGCCAATGACGAACTCCTCAAGGTGGATGGCCAAACGCTCTTCACACGCATCCAACTCGGTGATTATCTGGAGAACAAAGCTGGCCAACTCATCACGCTCACCGTGCGTCGTG
>JBEBGU010000965.1:0-1701 GCA_040081325.1 Prosthecobacter sp. | reverse complement strand
GTAAGGTTCCGTCTTTTTTCTGTCCCCCTTTTTTCTGTCAGCCCTCCGAAACAAAGCCGCCGATACACCCAGAACACTGACAGCAAAAAGGAGGACAAAAAAACGGGGACTCCTCACACCTGACTGTCCGTCTCAGCACCATGACCTTGAAGTCCTCAATGGGGTAAACACCCCATAGCAGCGTTCACCGCCTGCTCTGAGTGTAGGCGCTGATGCATACGCGGCCAAACCGCGTGTCATCAGAGACCTCTTCCATGAAATTCCCCACAAGCCCGCAGCCAGAGAACACGCCATCCACCACGGAGATAGCAGCACAGGGAGCCATCGCGGAGGTGAAGCGCGCTCAAGCACTGCTGAAGACCGGAGCGCTACAAAACGCCATCCTCAATAGCGCCAACTTTTCCAGCATCGCTACGGACGAGAAAGGCGTGATTCAGATCTTCAACGTCGGCGCAGAGCGCATGCTAGGCTACACCGCAGCTGAGGTGGTGAATAAAATCACCCCAGCAGAGATTTCAGATCCGCAGGAAGTCATCGCACGCGCCAAGGCACTGAGCATCGAACTCGGCACACCCATCACACCAGGATTCGAGGCGCTGGTGTTCAAAGCCTATCGCGGGATCGAGGACATCTATGAGCTGACTTACATCCGCAAAGATGGCAGCCGCTTCCCCGCTGTGGTCTCGGTCACTGGGCTGCGGGATGCTAAGGACACCGTCATTGGTTATCTCCTAATCGGCACAGACAACACCGCACGCAAGCAGGTCGAGGAGGAGCGCACAAAGCTGGACCAAAGCCTGCGTGATCAGCAGTTCTACACCCGCTCATTGATCGAATCCAACATCGACGCGCTGATGACGACGGATCCATCCGGCATCATCACCGACGTGAATAAACAAATGGAAGCGCTGACCGGTCATTCGCGCGAGTCATTGATCGGCACCCCGTTCAAGAACTACTTCACCGATCCCGCCCGCGCGGAGGCTGGCATCAAGCGCGTACTCGCTGAAAGCAAAGTGACCGACTACGAACTCACGGCGCGTGCCAAAGACGGCGCGGAAACCGTGGTGTCCTACAACGCCACCACCTTTCACAACCGCGATGGGGTGCTGCAAGGCGTCTTCGCCGCTGCGCGTGATGTCACAGAACGCAAGCGCTGGGACAAGGTGCTGCAAGAGAACACCGTCGAGCTAGAAACCGCCAAAGCCGCTGCCGAGAAGGCCAATTTGGCCAAGTCGGACTTCCTTTCCAGCATGAGTCATGAGCTGCGCTCGCCGCTCAATGCCATCCTCGGCTTTGCCCAGCTCATGGAGTCTGACTCACCACTGCCCACGCCGACGCAGAAGGCCAGCATCGACCAAATCCTCCACGCAGGCTGGTTCCTGCTGGAGTTGATCAATGAGATTCTCGATCTCGCCGTGGTCGAGTCTGGGCGCTTGGCACTCTCATTGGAGGCTGTGTCACTGCCAGAGGTCCTGATCGAGTGCCAGGCCATGATTGAGCCACAGGCGCAGAAGCGCGGCATCAGCATGACTTTCCCCACATTCACTGAGCCATGCTACGTCAAAGCTGACCGCACTCGGCTCAAGCAGGTGCTGATCAACCTGCTCTCCAATGCCATCAAGTATAACCAAACAGGCGGCACCGTAAAAGTGGACTGCACACCATGCGTCACTGGCAGCATGCGCATCAGTGTGAAGG
>JBEBGU010000211.1:0-6623 GCA_040081325.1 Prosthecobacter sp. | reverse complement strand
ATGCAGGCACTTCAGACATCATCGGCGTTCAGTCAGGCTGGAAGACGCGCGGAACTGAAAGCAAGCTCACTCACAGCTCAGTCTGGCTACTCGAAACTCCCGTTTCACTTACGGCAGGTGACTCCATCGCCCTCAAAATCTCCAGTCATACGGCTGGATGCTTACGTGTTTCGTTTTCCTGCATCGCTCCGCTAAAGCCACTCGTGCCGATAGGTCTCAATAATCTTGATACACGCCATTGGTTAATCTCTTCACCAAGCATCAACCAAACCGAACGCAATACCTTCGCTAAGCTATACACGGCCTCACTTGATTGCCGCGATGGTAAAGCCTGGACTCAAGTCACTGTCGCTGTCAAAGAGCCAATGACCATTCGCCGCCTGCCGCGCGGCAACTGGATGGATGAGAGTGGTGAAATCTGCCCGCCGTCACCGCCTCAATTCATTGCTGGCAAGCTGCCTGAGAATGCACTGCGCCAGACGCGCATCGACCTCGCCAAATGGCTATGCTCTGCGGAGAACCCTCTGACGCCACGCGCTTTCATGAACCGTCTTTGGAAGCAGTTCTTCGGCAGTGGACTATCCGCCACCACCGACGATCTGGGCGCTCAGGGCGAAACGCCGAGCCATCCAGAACTGCTCGATTGGCTCGCTTGCGAGTTCCGCGACAGCGGCTGGGACATCCAGCAGATGATGAGGCTAATCGTCACCAGCCAAACTTATCTTCAGGACAGCAAAGCGCGCCCTGAACTCAAAGAGATCGACCCCAACAACCGCCTGCTCTCTTTCCAGAACCCGCGCCGACTCGATGCTGAGTTCGTGCGCGACAACGCGCTCTTTGTCGCAGGCATTCTCAATCTCGATGATGTCGGTGGGCCGAGCGTCAAGCCCTACCAGCCTGCGAACTATTACGAGAACCTACAGTTTCCAAGCCGCGACTACACTTCCGACAGCGACGAGCGGCAATGGCGGCGTGGACTCTATATGCACTGGCAGCGCACCTTTCTGCACCCGATGCTGGCCAATTTCGACGCCCCCGCTCGTGACGAATCTGCCTGTAGCCGGAATGTTTCAAATACACCGCAACAAGCTCTCACTTTGCTGAATGATCCCACCTTTGTTGAAGCCGCGCGTAGCATGGCGGAACGCCTGACTGGCAGCGATGAATCCCGCCTAGATACCCTTTACCTCCGCACTCTCGCTCGCCTGCCGAAGGTGCAGGAGAAAGAGAGTTTGCTGACCTTTCTCAAAACACAGCGCGAGGTATTTCAAGCCACTCCTGATGAAGCTGCAAAGCTTCTCGCAACCGGACTGCGCCAATTGCCAAAAAGCGACGCCCGCGAACTTGCCGCTTGGACCAGCGTGTGTCGTGTCGTGCTGAATCTACACGAGTCGATCACCCGCTATTGAGATCACTCGATCTCAACGGCAATACCATCGTCCTCATCCAGTTTTGAAATGAGGGACTCACGCTGGGTAAGATAATCAGCAAGGATGTCATCAAGCTCCATCAGGCTGGCTATATGGCTAAATTTACCACGCAGGTATTTACCGCCAGGGATGCAGCGGGTGTAGCTCATGAGGCGACTGCGCATAGAACGTATCACCTCGAATTCGCCGCCGCGCGTGCTGCGAGGGATGGCCAGTTCACAATGACGGCGCATGAGGCCAAATCGTTGCTCGATGGTTGCTGGTGCGGCATGAGTGCCTGTTTGCAGGTAATGCTTTGCTTCCTGAAACACCCAGGGGTTCGCCATCGCAGCGCGACCAATCATGATGCCCCGAACGTTGGTCTGAGCACGGCGGACTTCGACATCTGTGCCGCTGGCGATGTCGCCATTACCGATGACCGGGATCTTCACGGCATCTGCGACCTGAGCGATGACCTCCCAGTCAGCGAGGCCGCTGTAGCCCTGGGCGCGCGTGCGACCGTGGACGGTGATGGCCTGAATGCCGCTGTCTTCCAACAGCTTAGCAACTTCGACGGCATTGATGGTCTGCGCATCCCAGCCAATGCGCATTTTCGCTGTAACAGGGATGGGAACGGCCTGAACCACACCACGAGCCACGTCAGCAAGTAGTGGGCAGTTTTTAAGCAGCGAAGAGCCGCCGTTTTTTGAAACCACCTTGTTCACTGGACAGCCAAAATTAATATCAATGAAGTCAGGCTGCTTCCAGTCGATGATCTTCCGCGCGGCCTCCCCCATTCGCACGCCATCAGCCCCAAAAAGCTGCACACCAATAGGATGCTGCACATCATCAAACTCTGTGTAGTGGCGCGTGCGGTCATCACGCTGGAGGATGCCTTCCGCAGAAACAAACTCAGTGACCATGACATCGGCCCCGAGTTCCTTGCATAGGGCACGAAAAACCACATCCGTCACGCCAGCCATCGGGGCGAGATACAGTGGAAAGGATTCGTTTTGAAGCCAAGGAAGCATGGGACAAAATAAGCGTGGAAGAGATTCAGGCAAGGTTCGTGCTTGCTCTTATGACAAGATGAGATGGAATAAACAACGATGAGCGAAATGACGACACCTCTATCCACCAGCGACTTTGACGCCACGGAAACCATTGATGATTCACAGCCTGAATCGACTACTTTATTGAGAGATGATCATCAGCCTTCTATCGTCATTGAGGACACGGAGTTATCAACAGCCGAGGCCTTACCCGAGCAGGAAAGCAGGGAAGTCAGCATGACGCAGTTTTTCGATCAATCCTACTCAAATCCTGAAGTCGCGCGCAGTGCTAGCGCATCACTTATTGATACCTTTGACGACAATGGTTTATGGCTCTCAGGACTCATACAATCAGAGCATTTGGTGATTGAATTGCGGCAGCAATGCTCACTTTTAACCAAGCTAGTCGTCAACCAGTGGGTCAGGCAGGGCGAGACACACAAACTCAAGACACTAGGAGAAGCCTTGCTCAATGAGGAACCTTCCGAGGTCACACACGAGTCCACACGGATCATGTCACAACTGGCTGGTATTCTCGGCATTCTGCGACCGCAGACTGCCCAGCGTCTGCTAAAGAAATCTTGCCCGCAACTCGTGAGCAATTCAGACTTGGCACTAGTTCATGAGGCTCAGCAATGGGTGGACGTGGGTCACAGACTGGAAAAAACTTCAACTGATGAGCGTGTCTTTTGGAACAGGCGACTAAGAGAACCCAATGGCGACTGGGACTGGGACTCCCCAGATGCACGCTCAGCCTTAAAACGATTGAATCAAGTGCTGCCGCGAGATGGTAGCGAGATGAAGCTCATCCAGCGGACTGTTCCAGGAAGCTGGTGGGATCTGTGGCTTGAGCAGCAGCCACCCGTCACGAATACCGTGAGCAGTGATACCCCCATGCCACTGGCCACAGAAAACAAAGCCGCAACTCGAAGGATAGGTAGTTTTACCCTGGGACTAGTGCTAGGCGTTTTGGGAATGGCCTGCGCAGGATGGTTTGCGTATGGCTCATTGCTCAACGCTGATTCAATAACATCGGTAGATCAATCAAATCTACAGTCATCGAAAGAGCCGACGCAGCCTATGACTGACATATCAGTCGTGAACGAGCCCCAAGCGCCGCCGATTCGGGAATCTTTGAGCGAACTTAGAGCTGTCTTAAAGATGACACCTGAAACGGCTGTTTCAGCCTCATTACCAAAAGCAGTGGCGGAGCCTGTATCAAAACCAACCATCGCAATGCATGTTCCAGTTCAGACAGCCCAGCCAAACATTGAAAAGGCTCCCACCATTCGGTCGGCAAAACAGCCCCAAGCAAAAGAAATCGTCCGCGAAAAAGAACGCTTAAATTATGTGGCAAAGCACCCAGAAGTGAAACGTCTTCACAGTCTAGTCAAAGGCAGCTCTCTGCGTGAAAATGAAAGTATTATGCAAGGACGCTCATCAGTTGCCCCCTCTGGTAGCCCTATACATCAAAATTTGCTTCATCTACTTATTCTTGATCCTCCCGATCAAGCTGACATGCGCCTAGCCGCAACAAAGTTTGCCCTGCGCAGACTGCCAACATCCGAACTCGTCTCCTTGTTTGATACATGCTTGTATTCTGGCTCTCCCAATGAACTCGAAGTAAGACAGTGCGCCAGCCTGCTGCTCGAATTGCCCGGAGATCGCATCACAGAGAATGAGCGCAAATTGCTCAGTACATTGGTCTCAGCTCCATGAATCCGTCACAACCACGACAACTCTTGACCGCACAACAGGGTTGATCCAATAGCCTACATGACCTCAATCGAAACTGTCGGCCATCATATCTCAGTCTGGGGCGAAGGTCCCATTTGGCATCAAAATCGTCTGTTGTATGTGGATATCGAATCTCATTTGATTCTGGCTTTTGATCCGACCACTCAAGCTGAAAAAGTTTGGAATGTGGGCCAACGAGTCGGGACGGTGGTGCCTCGCACTAAAGGCGGATTCGTCTGGGCAGGCGACACTGGATTTCATGCCCTAGACGAAATCAGTGGCCTAAGCGCACCGCTCGGAAATCCCGAAGCCGATCTGCCTAACAATCGCTTCAACGATGGCAAGTGCGACCCCGCAGGTCGCCTGTGGGCGGGCAGCATCTGTTTGAATAAACGCCCCGAAGCCGCCCTCTATTGCCTACACGCAGATATGCGGATCGAGAAGAAATACAACCCCGTCACCAATTCCAACGGCATCATTTGGTCACGCGATGGCAGCACGATGTACTATATCGATACCCCAAGTAAAAAAGTGCGTGCCTTTGACTTCGACAACGCTACTAGCTCCATCAGCCATGAACGAATCCTTTGGGATACTAGTACTGATGACAGCAGTCCAGATGGAATGACTATCGATAGCGAGGACAGGCTTTGGATTGCTTTTTGCCATGGAGGAAAAGTCGTATGTTTTGATCCAGTTACCCAGCGAATCATTGAGCAGATCGACTTCCCATGCGTCGAGACAACAGCCTGCGCCTTTGGCGGCACAGATCTACGGGACCTGTATATCACCACGGGGCTTAAGCCCGGATTACAAGAGTCACACGCCGGACGGCTCTTCGTCTGCCGCCCTGGCGCTCAGGGTGTTCCATCCGTGGCGTTTGCTGGATGATTTCGCGGCCCTCAGGCTCTGATTTGTCTCCTTGCTTTCCCTTCAAACACGCCTAAACACCCCGGCTCTATGGCATCCACTCCAGTCATCAACCTCCGCAAAGGCCACGCCGTTCGTCATAATAATGAAGTGTGCGTCGTCTCTGCTTTCGAACTCAAAACTCCGCCGCGCATGGCTTCCTTTGTTCAGATGTCCGTCAAGGCGCTGAGTACAGGAAAAGTGTACAATTTGCGGATGACCTCCAACGAGTCTCTCGACTCAGTGAACCTCAACCGTGAGCCTCATGAGTACAGCTACAAAGACGGAGATGGTTACCACTTCATGCACCCCGAGACATTCGAAGACGTGATGCTGATGGAAAGTCAGATCAGTGATGCGAAGAACTATCTCATCGAAGGACAAAAGTACACCGTTCAATTTGCAGATGATGTTGTTGTCGGCATCGAGCTACCGCCTTCCGTAGTCATGAAAGTCACCGAAGCACCTGAAGGCGTGAAAGGTGATTCTGCCAACAATGTGTACAAAGCAGCAACTCTTGAAACGGGCCTTGTTGTTCAGGTCCCTCTGTTTATCGGACCAGGCGACAAGATCACTGTGAAGACTGAAGATAACAGTTATCTTGGCCGTTCGAACTGATTCAGACCACCTCATCTTATAAGCAAAAAACGCCGCAGTGAAAACTGCGGCGTTTTTCGTTAGCACCATTGACTGTAACGGATCAATTTTGTGCTGCTACCTTCTTAACTTCAGTGGTGGAAGAACCTACATCCTCCACAGCCATAGCCGAACCCGTATCACGCGTAACGGGCCAATAAGCGTCCATATTCAATGCATCGGGAGGATTCATTTTTAGCGTGCTCGCAGTCTTGGTGAAGCCGCTGTAAGCCAATGGAATCGTGGTTACACAGATGCGGTCGCCGTCAATACGCTGAACATGCAATGCTGTGACTTGTGGCTTATTGTTATCCATTGAGATAGTATCACCAACACGGAAAGGTTCATCCTTGATCGTTAGACCTGGCAGCAAGATCTCGACATCAACATCTTCCAAATCAGTGGCACGAGCACGCACGACCCAACCTGAGGTGATAACATCTTTAGTGGTCAGCATGCGCAAACTTAGCACTGTATAACTGCCCTGAATATAGATGGGCTGCTCATGCTTGTAATTGCGGATGAATGAGCGCTTGAGAACATCATTTTTGACCGTCATTTGCTCACCCGAATAAGGAAAGAATTCCGTCAGCAGTTCGCGCGCATTTAACTTCTTACCGTTCGGCACCGTAAAGGTCGTCCACGGACGCAGCGGCTCCAGTTTATGGAACTTAGCCAACATCTTGTAGTTAAAAGGTTTCTCGGGGTGAGCGAAAACCATGATGCTAAAGAACCAGCAGAAAGTGGCCATTCCCATGAGTAAGGTAATCAGAATAGCCCACCAAAAAACACCACCGCTTCCTTCCTTTTTTTTGGAAAAATTACCCCCGCCATAGGAGCGGTACTCGCTGCCATCGCTCAAGAATCGAACATGCATAAC
>JBEBGU010000210.1:0-6637 GCA_040081325.1 Prosthecobacter sp. | reverse complement strand
AAAGGCTTCTGGATCTGGATCACTCGTTAAACGGTACTGAATTTCATAACCCGTTTCATTGGTCGAGATGTCGCGCCATTTGAGCCGAATCAGATCCTCACTGACGGCCTCTGCGCTTAGTTGGGCTGGAGGGGAAAGTACGGACGTGGTAAGTGTAGTTGAGAGTGATTCTCCCGTTGTTGCTAGAGTGATCAGCGGGGTGGTACCCTGCGGGGCCTGCCGCGTGCCGCGCACTTTAAATTCATACGCAGTGCTCGGGGCTAGCCGCAGCCGCATGGTTTGTTCAGTCGGGTTGTTGCTGGACAGATTTGTAAAACCCAAGTGGCGATAGCTGATCGCTGGCACGCGCACCTCACGAAACAAAATCTGGTAATACAGCTCCGAGGTCGCCGCGTCTGTCCAGGCTAGTTTGATGGTGCTGTCATTGACGTTTGTCGCCGTCAGTCCACTGGGTGCAGCGAGCGTGACGGTTGCCTCAGGGACCGTGAAGGGAAAAATCGCCGACGTGCTGCTTTCGACGGCTGCACCATTAAACTTCCAGGCCACCACACGAAATTCCACGACGGTTGCGGCCGGCAGCCCGTTGAGCGGAGAGAGCAATGTCTCTTGCACATTGGCAGCTAGACGGGCGATCATTTGGAACGGTGAAGTAGCCCCGACTCGCACCTCCAACTGAAAGCCCTCTTCATCCAAAGAATTATCCTTCCACCTCACCACATACGAATGCGTATTTCCTGATACATCCACTTGGGGGACCCCATTGGCATCATATTGCACGCCATTTGAGTTGGCCAGGAATCCTGCCACGGAAAAATCCACCCGTGTGATGGCTGGTGCTGTCGGGGCCACCGCCTGGAGACTGTTTTGTGTGCCGCTAAGTATGGCGGCAACCACGCTAACCTTGAAAAGCCGAGAGAAAAATGGGAGCAAAGAGGTCATGGTTGGCGTGAGTGGTTGTGACTTGAGACAGTTCACAAGCTAGGTTTTGCTCGAAAAGAATACTTACTTTGTCATTACAATGTCAATTCTTTCGGCGCTGCGGGATTCTTTTTCTCGCAGTCCCATCCGAATTCAGTCAGGATTTGATCCATGCATCATTCCAAAGCGTGTTTTTTCGGGTTCGTGATCGCCTCCATTTGGGGCATTTCTGAGGTTTCTTTACTGGCTCAGGTGGCTCCGCACTTCAAAGCTCAAGAAATCGACTCTGAAGTCGGGATTGGTTACGGACTAGCCTTGGCTGATGTGGACGGGGATGGCCGAACGGACATCCTCTTAGCTGACAAGGATGTGATCGTCTGGTATCAGAACCCCGAGTGGAATAAGCACGTCATAGCCGAAAAACTCACCGAGAAAGACCACGTCTGCATCGCCGCCCGCGACATCAACGGTGATGGTAAGTGCGAAATCGCCGTCGGCGCCCAGTGGAATCCTGCTGACACAGTGGACAGTGGAGCCGTCTTCTACCTCGTGCCGCCTGAGGATCGTACTCAGCGCTGGAAACCTATCGAATTAAGTCACGAGCCAACCACGCACCGCATGAGATGGGTGCGAAATCTCGCAGGTCGATACGACCTCATCGTGGCCCCCCTGCATGGCCGAGGAAACAAGAACGGTGAAGGTGTCGGCGTGCGCATTTTGGCCTATCACATGCCTGATGATCTCACCCACTCCTGGAACACCACGCTAGTGACCGACGCCATGCATGCGACACACAATTTTGAAATCGTGCCCGCTATGCCCAGCGAGCCTGAGTCACTGCTCCTGGCTGGTCGCGAGGGCATCGTGCGTCTCACATCCAGTGAAAAAGGCTGGCTCTCCCAGTGGGTAGCCAAGCATGACAAACCTGAACTTTTGGGGGCTGGAGAAGTACGCTCTGGCGCGTTTGCAGGCGGGCAACCCTACGTAGCTACGATTGAACCCATGCATGGTCATCAACTCGTCATCTACACCCCGCCACCAGAGGGTCCCAAAGACGGTCTCTGGCAGCGCCGTGTTCTTGATGACACCCTCATCGACGGCCACGCGCTCGCCTGTCATGATTTATTGGGTCTGAACAACCGCCAAATCGTCGTCGGCTGGCGTGCTCACCACAAAGTCGGAGACCGCGTCGGCGTAAAGCTTTTTTACACCACCAAAGAGGATGGAAATGAATGGCAACAGCACTTGCTCGACGACAATAGCATGGCCTGTGAAGATCTCATGGGAGCAGATCTCGATGGTGATCGCGACGTGGACATCGTTGCCGCCGGCCGTTCCAGCAAGAATCTCAAGATTTACTGGAATTTTAGATAACGACTATGATTGTGTTTGTGAGATTTTTCTCACAAGCGCTTTGGCAATCACTCGCTTATTTGGTAAAAAGCAGCCGCTATGAATGCTGCACGTCTCACACTCGCCTCCTTGGCTATACTCAGTCTCAGTGCCTGTCAGTTACCTAACTCTTATGTTAGGCAAGAAGTCATCCGCAAGCCCATCCTTGTCCAGCCTGCCGATTCGTCCAATAGCCCCCTCTATGTTTGGCACGGCAGTGGTCAACCCGGCCCAGTGCGTGTCACCATCGACCTCAGTCAGCAGAAAGCCTATGTCTTCCGCAACAGTGAAAACGTAGGCTGGACTTATGTCGCCTCGGGTCGCAGCGGCTTCAGCACTCCCACTGGCACCTTCCGCATCTCCGAAAAGATCGTGGACAAGCGCTCCAATCGCTACGGATCGATCGTCAACGCTAATGGTGATACGGTACACAGTGGAGCGACCGCTGGCGTGCATCGCGTTCCCTCCGGTGGTCGCTTCGTCGGAGCCAAGATGCCCTACTGGATGCGCCTCACAGGCAACGGCGTCGGCATGCATTCAGGTGCCATCCCGAATCCCGGCGCGCCAGCCTCTCACGGCTGCATTCGTCTGCCATACGCCATGGCCCAAAAGCTATACGCCATGGCACCTGTCGGCACCCCAGTGACCATCGTCCCCTGAGGCTGAGTGATCATCCCAGACTGGCTCCAGCAGCACACACTCTTCACAGCGGACAGCCGCATCTTCGTGCTGGCATCCATCGCCGCACTTTGCATCGGCCTTTCAAAAGCAGGACTTAGTGGAACCGCCACGCTAAATGTCGTGCTCATGGCGCAGGCGTTTGGTGCCAAAGCCTCTGTCGGTCTCGTCCTGCCGCTGCTCATCGTGGCTGACATCATGGGCTATGTCATCAACCGCCATGGCGGCTCATGGCGGCGCATATTACCCATGGTGCCGCCCGCCATCGCGGGCGTGGTCATCGGCTACTTTCTTCTCGGGAAAATCGACAACTCTGCTGCGCGCACTGTCATCGGCTGGCTCATCATCGGGCTACTCGTTTTTAATCTATTGCTCACTGCTCGCAGGCAGAGCTTTATCGCTCTCACAGAGCATAAGGCCTTCTCCTGGAGTATGGGATTGTGCGCAGGCATCGTCACCATGCTTGCCAATGCCGCCGGACCGGTCATGACCGTCTATCTCTTGTCTCAGCGGCTGGAAAAAAAAGAGCATCTAGGCGTCTTCAGTCGCTACTTCCTTTTCATCAATCTCTTCAAGGTTCCATTCTCTGCTGATCTCGGCATCATCAATCCACGTTCCCTGGCCACGAATCTTGTGCTGCTACCATTCGTCGTCGCAGGTATCTTGCTAGGCTGGCAGATATTGAAACGCATTCCGCAAAAGCTTTTTGAGTGGACGCTATTCATCCTCACCTTCATCGCTGCCATTTGGCTGGTGGTGGCGTAATGTCTTCCCGTGCCACTCCTTCGTGCAGATCAAATGACCCGCTCATACTCCATGGGCGGCACCGCTGTGCCAGCGCTTCGCGGAGTCAGCATCGAGATGAAAGCCGGTGATTTTATCGCGGTCATGGGGCCATCAGGCTGCGGTAAATCCACCCTGCTTCAACTTTGTGGTGCCATGGATCGTGCCGACAGCGGTTCACTTCATCTTGATGGCCATGACATCACCACGCTGGATGATCGCGCCCTGACCCAATTGCGTCGTGAGCGCATTGGGTTCGTATTCCAGTTTTTTAATCTGCTACCCACACTCAGCGTGTTGGAAAATATCGCTATGCCTCTGTTACTGGCTCGTCAGCCAGAAGCGCTGGCTTTTGATAAAGCCCGTAAGCTTGCTGCGCGCGTTGGCATCGAGCATCGCCTTGATCATTTGCCAGCTCAGATTTCTGGAGGTGAGGCGCAGCGGGCTGCTCTCGCTCGTGCAGTCATTCATGAGCCCGTGCTGCTAATCGCAGATGAACCCACGGGCAGTCTTGATAGCAAGAATGGCTCACGCGTGCTTGAACTCTTTCAGGAACTCAATCGTGATCTTGGCATTGCCATCCTCATGGCGACGCATGATCAAGGTGTCGCAAACGTCGCAAAACAAGTGGTCACCATGCGTGATGGCTTGATGATGAAAATGCAGTAATCGCCTTCGCTAGCGCGAGCTTTTCGGCAGTGAGTGAATCGTCACACAGCGTCATTTGCTCCGTGTCACATCACGCTTTCGCATGGCAGCATGAAGCTCCTTTTTGTCTCCACCTGCCTGATCAGTATCACACTGCTCTGCTCTCAGGAGAAACCCGCTTTGCAGCCGCTCGTGGAGAGCCACACACCGGAACTCGCGCTGCTCATGGGCGATCTCCAGCGGCTCACGCACAAGCTCGCTTTGTCAGCGGATGCTGGGAATACGGAACTGGCTGCTTTTTACCTGCACGAATCTCAGGAGCAGCTTCGCAAGATCCAAAGCGAGGCTCCGGAGTATGAAAATCTGCCCGTCGCCTTGCTGATCGACCGCATGGCGCATCCGGCGTATTCGCCGATGCAGGAGGCTGTGGTTGCCAAAGACAAGGAGCGGATGCTCGCTGGCATCGATTCGATCATTCAGAGCTGCAATGCCTGCCACACCGCCACGCAGCATGCCTTTATCCGCATCACGCCGGGCACCGAGGTGAATCCCTTCAATCAATCCTTTGCTCCATGAAAACCCTTTTCACTCTTTTGATGCTCAGTGCGTCGTTGTTCGCCGAAACGCCGGATCGCGGCGTGGTGCGCATCTACGGCGGAACGAAACTGCCGCTCGAAGCACGTGGACTTGGCTTCCTCGTCGAGAAGGACGGCTTTGTGCTCACGAACTACGACAACCTCGTCGAAAAAGCTTCCGAGAGGCTGTTTGAGCGTTTCGAGGTCACTTCCGGTGCGGATCGTTACTCAGCAGAAATCATCGGCGTGGAGCCCACGATCAATTTGGGCATCCTGAAGCTGCAAACCGAGAAAACCTTCACGCCCGTCGTTTCGGCCACGAAACGCGAACCAAGCCCCGGAGCTGATTTGCAGGCCGTTTCGCTCGAAAACGGCGCTTTGAGGCTCATCGACGGCCGGGTGACCGCCTTGAACACCAAACAGTGCTACCAGCACAGCCTCGCCGCGACGATGTTTCGCGCGAGGATCACTATTCCGCACGAATCCATCGGTGGGCCGGTCTTTTATGCCGACAGCGGCGAAGTCGCGGCCATCCACACCGGCTTCAAACCCGCTGCGGAGCCCGGACATGCTGAGAACAGCGAGGAGACGCACCTGCTGCCCATCAGTTTGTGCTTCAACATCTACGACAGCCTCAAAACCAAGCGCAGCCTGAAATCCCCGTGGACTGGCTTTGCCGTGCGACCTCTGAATGACACTGAAAAACGCTTCTTCCCCACCGCGAAGAAGCATCACGGCGGCATCGCCATCGAGGACATCTGGGACAACAGCCCCGCACAGAAGATGGGCATCCGCGAAGGCGACATCCTCGTTCAGTTCTCCTACAACCGCATCCTGTCTGTCGCCGACTTCCAAAAGTGGCTCTACATGTATGGTGTCGGCCACCCCGTGAAACTCTATATCCTCCGTAACGGCACCGACTACCTCGTGGCCGACTATGTGATCGAGGAGCGTCCGCAGTGGGCGAAGCCAAAGTAGCAACTGGCCCTTGGACATCACGCCGCGATCCTTTGAAGCTGAGCTTTGAAACTCCAATTCTCGCTGTGTTTGTAAAAAGGCTTCCGCTTGTGCCAAATCAGTGAGCAAAAGACACATCAGAAGCTGACAGCAAATAGGGGCAGCAAATATTCGGCTCTTTTCACCTCGCAGCCGTTTGCGGAGTATCGGCGCTATGACGTCCGCGTCACCGCCGCTGAGATGAAGAACGCCATTCACGCCATGCGAGCTAGGTTTCCGGAAACAGCCGCCGTTTCTGGCAACATCGCCGATCTCCGCCTCATCCATTTCAACCTCAACCCCGAGATCTTCGCGCCCAAAGGAAGCCGTGGACGGCTTGGGTTAGCATTGCGGAACATTCGCGTCGAGTTGGTCCCGCGTTAACTTTGCATCATTGCTCCTCCATGAAGATCTCCATCCTCACCGCCTTCCTCGCTTTGACCTGCGGCTCAGCACTTGCGGCTGGTCCGGCGGCCAAAGACGAATCCGCCGCACGACTTGCGAGTGGATTTGAACTGCGGGTGCCTGCACCTGGACCGGATGCCATCGCCGACACGATCCTTCAGGAGGCCATCGACGCGGTGGCCTCGGCGGGCGGCGGTGTGGTGTTGCTTGGCGCGAGAGCTTGAAGTCCCCCGCACCAAGCA
>JBEBGU010000964.1:0-1707 GCA_040081325.1 Prosthecobacter sp. | reverse complement strand
GGTGATCACCGGCTACCAGTGCGACATCCATCCGGCCATCGAGCACACGGGCATGACGTATGAGGAGCGCGGTCGCGGCATCTTCGGCCTGAACGGCAAGGATGTGATGCTCGACCCCGAGGGCGCGCTCTGGCAGGTCGGCGAGCACGCGCCGGTGAAGGTCGATGTGAGCCAGTGGAACGAGTATGTCATCCTCGCGCAGGGGAACCGCCTCCAGCACTTCATCAACGGCCAGCCCACCTCCGAGCTCATCGACCACCACGCCGACAAACGCACGCTGGAGGGCCTGCTCGCCATCCAGCTCCACAAAGGCAACCCCAACCGCGTCGAGATTAAAAACCTCCGCCTCAAAGTCCTGCCCGAAATCCCGCTCGTCCCCTTCGAGCCCACGAAACTGCCCGCCACCGCGACGAAGATCGAAAAACCACGCACGAGTCGCCCGCAAGGCACAGGGCCGGTCGTGCCGGTGAAGAAGTGAGTAACTTTATCGAGCTCTCGTAACCACTGACTGATAAAATGGAGGCCTCTCATGAAGCTGAACCCATTTTTCGCCTCACGTAGTTGGTGCCTGCTTGCTGTTTTGGCGGCAACGTTCAGCCACGCGGAAGAGCTGGCATTCGATGTCGAAAACCCCACCGTATTGAAACCCGGCGCAGTCTATAAGTTTAGCTTCAACCCCAAAAAGAAGGGCGATAAGGTCGACGTCAGGCTTCACACGAGCAGCGAGGCAGGAGTGAAGATAGCCAACGATGAGCCTTACGCTCCGATTGATCGCATCACAGTGACTGCATCGGACGGCACGATCAGTAATTTGGCGTTTTCTCCCACTGACTACGGTGTGCCTCATATCCACATCGAAGACTACGATTGCGACGGGGATCTCGATTTTAGAGTTATCTGCTCTTGGGGCACAGGAGGCTCGTGGTATTCCTACTTTCGATGCGAGGGAAACAAGTTTGTGCCTTGGCAAGAGCCTGAGGACCTGGGTTTGAACACTCACATCTCGGATAGTGAAATTGCAGCCACCGGTCGTTCCGGACCTGAATACCACGCCACCTACTACGAGGTCAAAAACGGACGGTTCAACAAAGTCCGTGTAGAGTCGATCCGAATGAAGTCTTCACTGCCCGAGTTCAAAGAACTCAAAGACGATTCATTCATCGTAGCTGCGGTGACTGAGATTTGGAAAGACGGACATCTCATCAAACGAACGGTGGAGCCACAATACAGCCAATAGCACGCCAGTGTTTTGCGCTTCTCGTCCCCCTCACAACAGCCGTGAATCAAAGGCAAACGGCACAGCTTTCCCGATTCGGACTTTCTTGAAGTCTCGATGCGCAGGGTTGAGCAGGTAGTTGGGCTCTGCGTTGATGATCACGCTGGGGACTTCGAGGACAGCGGAGCGGGCTTCTTTCACCCAGCGGTCACCGATGATCTTTGTCGAGGGTGAGGGCGGCTCTGCGGTCCAGTCGGCCGACAGAGCCGAGGCTGGCAGAGTTTCGATAAGCGCTTCGTCAAACTCGACCGGGATGGCCGCATACTTGAACAGCACTGGGGGACTGAGGTGAACGAGGCTTTCGAGCGCGGCTAAAGACAGTGTGGCGCTGGTGTAGATCATCCGCGTGCCGGGGGAGTTCCACCGGCCTCCGAAGAGCCAGGCGCCCTCGCCATCGAAGGCGGTGGCGGCATGCTTGGCCTTCACGATAC
>JBEBGU010000963.1:0-1715 GCA_040081325.1 Prosthecobacter sp. | reverse complement strand
CGACTTGCCCGTTTTTTCAAGATTCTGTTTGATGTCCCGCTTTGCCGATCGTTTGAAATTTGCACTTCAGATGGCCTCAAGTGCCTCAGAACTCATCGGTAGAATGGCGCGTCTTGGCTCTTTACACCTACACTCCGACGGATTCGACCACCCAGACGACGATCAAGAGTGCTCCTTCTAACACGGTCACCAAATCTGTAAACTTCCCCGCGCCCAGCCTAGTTACGGCAGCCACTTCCGCAGGCACGGCGACGACTGTGGATTTAACTTGGAAAGACAATTCCAACAGCGAAGGCGGCTTCAACGTTTATACAAGGCCTGCGGGCACCTCGACCTACCATTTCGCACGAGCAGTTCGCGCTGGGGTATCAAAGGTCAGCGTCAACTCACGAACCGAGGCAAATGATTCCAACGGCAGGCCAGTTTTTATCCCATTAGAAACAGGAGTTACCCATGAGTTCGTGGTGCGCGCTGTCTCAACAGATGAAGAGACTTTTTCAGTGGATAGTAACGTGGCCGTAGCCTCTGCAAAGCATGGCTTCAGAAGTCGTCTGTATCAGCCAGCTCAAATAGGAGCTAATTTCAGTTATCAGGCGGAAGTCTCTGACGAGGTAAACCGTATCTCGTGGAGCATCGCCAGCCTACCCAGCGGCTTGGCATTTAGCAGCGCGAACGGTCAGATCTCAGGAACACCTACGGTGGCAGGCCTCTTTTCGTGTCCCATGACGGTCAACTTTAGTGGCGGTGCGACGGCCAGCGCCACCCTTGTTTTGCGAGTTTTACCTGCATTCAGCAGCCCGGTGGCACGCAACGGAATACCCGCCACCACGATCGGCATCAATGTGCCTTTCAACATCCCTCTGACCGATAAATTTGCGGATGCCGACTCAGAAACAGCGGTGCGTTTTGAAACCACGAAAGGCAATATCGACATTCTGCTCTTCCCAAGCTTGGCCCCCAAAGCCGTGACCAATTTCATGGCCTACGTGAACGGTGGCGATTACACGGGCATGGCCTTTCACCGATTGGTGCAGGGATTCGTGCTACAAGGGGGTAGCCTCAAACCAAGCACTGCCCCGCGCAACTTTGTCAGCATCCCAGGTCGAGCACCCGCCGTGAATGAGCCGGGCATTAGCAATGTGCGCGGCACTATTGCTGCGGCTAAAGTGGGTGCGCGCAGTTCCATCGCCACGCTGCTCGATAGCAGTCAGGTGGCACGCGACGACTCATTTGGTTATGTCGGCGACCCTGACAGCGCCACGACTGACTTTTTCCTCAACCTCGCCGATAACGTGAGCAATTTGGATAACCAAAATGGTGGATTCACCGCCTTTGGCCGAATCAGTAATTCTGGCTTGACGGTGGTGGACGCTATCGCCGCACTGCCTGCCGGAGACTATCTGAACAACAACACGACTGACCCCTACAACGCTGCGCTGGATAAGCGTTTGATCGTGGATGGCTCGGCTGCCGCCTTTAGTGACATCCCGATGGATGCCGCCACTGCACCAGCGGACATGGACATCAACAAAACCGTCCGTGTCACCAAAGCAGCTTCTGTTCCTGTGCTGACTTACAGCATACCACTGACCTATAACGCCAACATTATCACCGCAGCCATCGTCGGCGGTGACCTGCGAATCACAGGACGTGCAGTCGGTACAACAAGCGTCACTGTGCAAGTGACTGATTTAGACCATGCCCAGACGAGCCAA
>JBEBGU010000209.1:0-6678 GCA_040081325.1 Prosthecobacter sp. | reverse complement strand
TGCCGTTTCGCAGCGGCGAGTGTGAGCCCGAGTGATGCTGAACCAAAACGACGGGCGCGTTCATGCGCATTGCGCACGCTGGCTTCATGCACGGCTTTGCAGGCCACCTCGAACTCGAATTGATGCGACGATGGCACGCGGTCCACGTCGGAGAAGGTCAGGTTGTCGCTCGCCGTATTGTGCAGTCCGCCGACAAAAACCGTGTCAGCAGGGATCTCGATGCCGCGCTGCTTCATGGCCCCGCGCACACGCGGATCATTGAGCATCTCAGCAATCGCTCGTGCATTCGGTCCGCCCACGCCGCCACCGCAGGCGCCGCAGTCATGCGCGGACTCGTGCGGATTGTTCATGCTCGTCGAGCCATGTCCGAAAAACAGCACCACACGCGCAAAACCTGATGTCAGGCCGATGTCACGCAGGATGCGCTCGGCGATGTTGATCATCTCCTCAGGCAGGAAACCGTGGCCGCTTTCCTCGGGCGCAGCCTTTTCGCAACTGCGCTCCAGATTCAGCCGAGTGACGGGCGGTGGCGCGATGAAGCTGCCGAAGAAGCCGCGAAACCGCGCTGTAAGTCGTGGAAACACCACGCGTGCAACGAGCGGCACCGTGGCGAGCAATCCGATGGTCGCGGAGAAGAACGCACCGCTGACAATGCGTCTGCTGCCGCCATGAAAACTCTGGAGTGCCATGCCCAGCCGCCGCCGTGTGTTGCTGCGACGGCGCTCCTCCTCCAGCAGTCGTTTGTCCACGGTCTCGGAAACCCAGTGCTGCGGCCGCACGACCACGGGGCACAACGGCACGAAGTCCGCCGCCGCTGCTCCGCGATAGTACATCACCACGCCGAAGAAACCCGCCGCGCCAAAGGTCTCCGCCGTCGGCGCGACCTCTTCGACATGCCGGCGGATCGATTCCTCACGTTCATCAATGCAGAACACGGCCTGAAACGACGGGCGCTCTTTCGCGGCGCTGCTTTTGCCCGCACGCGACCCCAGCGCATCGAGCGTCTGCACGCGGAAGCGATGCTCGTAGGCCAGATGAAACACGCGACGACGATCCAGATCGGTAAAACTCTCCACTTCATCAAACAGTACCACCCAGGCCTGCGGTTCGAGATGAAACAACTGCTCCGGCGTCCAGCCGAGCACCTGCGCGAGCTGGAAGATGAGAAACGCACGCTGCTTGTCGCAGTTCGGTCTGGCGGATGGCAGCTCTGCGGCCAGTGCCTCGCGCATCCCGGCCAGATCGCCTTCGTAGCCGATGGAACCACGCGCCGCAGCCAAAACGGCGAAGCGTTCCAGCAGCAGCCGCACGGCTAAAAAGTCGGTCAAACTTCCTTCCGGCACCGCGTGATGCACACGATCCGCACGCTGCTCCACATGCCAGATCATGCCGCCCCAGCCGCGCAGGGCCAGCAACGTGGCAGAAAGGAACTGCTCCACCTCATCCGCCTTCACACCGAGCGCATCGAGTGATTCCTGGATGCTCGCCAGCGCACTGATGTTCTCATTTTGCAGCCGCGTGATCTCCTCCAGCAAACCGCCTGTCCACCAGGCTGAAGCCGCGCCGTCGTGACTGTGCAGGGTACAGAACGCATGATAAAAGCCGAGATCCCGTTCCGGCAGCGCCCAGTGTGCGATGCCTTGATCGAGAAACGCCGCGCAGAAGCGAATGAGCACATCATTCACCAGCAGATCGCTGTCCATGCCGCCGAGTGCGTCCAGCAGATCACGATGCCGGATCATGGGCTTCGCCGCCGGTGTTCGTTCGCCCGCCAGGCGCACGCCTTCGCGGCACACCTCCCACAGCGCAGACATGGTGAAGGCCTCCCAGCTTTCATCGCTCCAGTCCTCGATGCGCGTTTCCTTGAAGCGCAAAAACAAATCATCGAGCCACGTCGGGCGCTCCACATCCGGCAGCGAACCGCGCAGCCTGCGCATGACCCAGTGACGCGTCTCCGTGATCAACCGCTTACGCTGAATTTCGGACACATCACGCCGCGCCTTCAGCAGCGCGTCCGTTTCCGCCATGAACCAGTCCAACTCGCGTCCATCGCCACTGCGCAGCGGGTGCTGCAGCATCGCCAGCCGTAGATCGAGGCGAGAGGAAAGCCCATGCACGGTTTCATTCGCCTGAGTGCCCAGGTCACGCTCCAGCACCGAGCGCAGCTCTGAAAAAAGAATGCGGCCGCGACTCAGTTCCTCGCGATACCGATCTTCCGTGAGATAGGGCTCACAACCAAATACCTTCGAGCCCGTGCGCACCGCCTCATCAAAAGTCTGATGCTCGAAGGCATGCAGCGTGTTGTGATGAATGAAGACGCCAATCGGCCCCTGCGCCGGCAGCAAATGCGCTGCGTGCTGAATCTGGTGCGCGAGATGCTGGTGGGCGTCAGACATGCAGGGTTATGCCTTGGCTGAGGCTGGAAGTGATTTGCCCTGACGTGGCGTGCCGGCTTTCGCTGGCTTGTACCATTCCTCATGCGTCTCGTCGATATCGACGTGGCCACCGGTTTTCTCGTGGTTTTCACGCCAGCCATGCAGCGCCTCAAAGGCCGCGTGGTCAATGAAATCAACGGCGAGGTCGATGTCCACATTGTGGCCGGGAGGAATCTTGGATAGCTCAGCGTTCAGCTTTGGCACGGACGCAAAAGTGAGCGTGCCGCCGATCTTCGCGTGCCATTTCCCTTCGCGCTGCTCGAGCTGCACGCTGGTGTTGGAAAGACGGCGCAGCAGGAAGAAGACGCTGAGGCCCAGGCCGATGCCGACACCGGCGAGGAGGTTCACGCAGGTCACGCCGAGAACGGTGGCCCAGTAGATGAGGATTTCGTTATGCTTCGTGAGTTCCTTGATGTGATGCAGATTCACCAAATTGATGCCGACATGAACGAGCAGGCCCGCGAGCACCGCCAGCGGGATGGATTCGATCACCTTGCTGGCAAAGAGGACGAACAGCAGAATCCACACGCCATGGAAAATGGCCGACCAGCGACTCGCGCCACCCGCGATGATGTTCGCCGACGAGCGGACGATGACGCCGGTGATCGGCAGGCCTCCGAGCAGGCCGGAGACGAGGTTGCCCGCGCCTTGAGCACGTAGTTCTTTGTCGAGATTTGAGCGCACGCCGCTGTGCAGTTTGTCAGTGGCCACCGCGCAGAGCAGGGACTCGATGCTGGCGATGATCGCCACCGTCAGCACGGCAGTGATGAATGGTCCCCAATTCTCCGGTGGAGTGAGTTTGGTCAGCGCAAAGGTCTCTGGCAGATTCACACGCTTCACATCCATCTTCATCACGATGGACACCACCGTGCCCGTCACCACGGCCACTAGCGGGCCAGGGATGGCTTTGAAGGGAAGCTTTTTCCACACGACGAGGATGACGATGGTTAGCACACCGAGAATCGCTGCCTGAGTGTTCAGAATGCCGAGCTGCTTTGGAATACCGAGCAAATTCACCACAGGCGAACTCTGGGGTGAACCGCCGAGCACGACGTGCATCTGCGCTAGCGCGATAGAGATGCCGATGCCCGCCAGCATCCCATGGACCACCGCCGGCGCAATGATCAGCGCTCCGCGTGCGACTTTGAACCAGCCGAGCAAAAGCTGCACCACGCCCGCACAGGCCGTGATCAAACACATCGTCTCCCAGCCGAATTGATGCACCAATCCGGCGACCACAACCGTCAATCCCGCCGCCGGTCCCGAGACCTGCAACGGTGAACCCGCGAGCAGGCCGGTGACAATGCCGCCCGCCACCGCGCCAATGAGTCCGGCGATGATCGGTGCCCCCGAGGCCAGCGCGATGCCGAGCGAAAGCGGCACAGCGACGAGAAAAACAACAAGGGAGGCGGGAAGATCGCGGCGGAGATTCATAGTGTGAGAAAGAGGTGTGTAGATGTAGCCTGAAGACTGAAATACTTGAAAGTGAACTCCGCCATACCCTGTGCGGGCTATTCTTCAGCTAATGTGCACAGAATGTTACATCATAGCCGGGATCGCCGGCTAAGACTATTCTAACATCTCTATCGGACTGTTTGAAAAATCCGAAGGATGTCAGCG
This sequence comes from Prosthecobacter sp., assembly GCA_040081325.1. Classification (GTDB taxonomy): domain Bacteria; phylum Verrucomicrobiota; class Verrucomicrobiia; order Verrucomicrobiales; family Verrucomicrobiaceae; genus Prosthecobacter. Next base: position 2,623 of record JBEBGU010000209.1, on the reverse strand, counting down.
CTTGGATTTCGCAGCGCTAAAGACACTTTTTGATTCTCCTGCGATCACTGCCAGCGCGGGGTGGCGCATCGCCCGCTCTAGCGTGATGAGGTAGCAGGAGAAACCGCAGCGCACGGGGCGACCGACGGGTTTCAGTCCGTAGCGATCCACGGCTTCATCTAAAACGGCGGTGGCGATAGGGGCAACTCCCAGGCCATCCGCCGCCGCCGTTTTCATCAGCGCGGCATCATCAAACTCCGCCACGATGTGTGGGCGTATGTGGTGCGAGTCAAACCAACGGTCAATCTCATGCCGCCAAGCCGTGCGGCTGGCAGGCAATAGCATGGGCGCGTTTTTGAGTGAGGCGGGGAAGTTCGTACTTAGCTTCTTCGCCAGCGTAGGCACTGCGCAGAAGACCACGGGCGACTCGCCGAGCAGGTGATTGAACGCCTTCACTGGCATGGACGACGGCGCGGCTTCATCTGACAATACGACATCCAGCCTGCCCGCCGCGAGAGAGCCGAGAAGCTCCTGCGCATGACCTTCCATGCAGGAGAGTTGCAAATTCGGAAACGCCTTCACCGCCGGACGGATCAAACGCCACGCCACAAGCTTCGGCAGTGAATCCGTGATGCCGATGTTCAGGCGCAGGCTGCGGGCACTGCCCTGTCCGTGGAGCGAGCGCACCATCTCTGTGCCGAGGGAGAAGATTTCGCCTGCACACTCCATCACCAGCCTGCCCTGCGGCGTAAGCTTTAGTCCACGACCCGTGCGGTCAAAGAGCTGCTCGTCGAGACTCTTCTCCAGCGCCTTGATCTGAGCACTGATCGTGGGTTGAGACAGATGTAGTCGTGAAGCTGCGGCACGTAGGCTGCCAGCACGGGCCACCTCCCAGAAAAGGCGCAAGTGATGGTAGTTGAGGTGGGGATCGTTGAGCTTGGCGTTCATAAGATAATATCGAAGTGTATCTTTGAAACATCGAAATAGTCAAACTGAGAACTGACCACTCTGTATCCATCTGCCTGCTCATCTTGTGCTTCATTGCCTCTCATGAAACGCTTTTATTATCTCCTCTTCCCTTTCGCTATCTCATCTTTTGCTCAGCATCCCGATCTCAAAACCGGCCCGAATGCTGACCTCGGCGGCGCTTTGCTTCTACCGGCGAATGATGAGTGGAACCGTGATGTCTCCAAAGACGAGGTCGATCCTCTCAGTGATGCCATTATCGCAAGCATCGGCGCGGACACAGGCCTGCATGAAGACTTCGGCCTCGTTTGGAAAGGCCAGCCCGGCGGCATTCCATATTATGTCGTGAGCGGGGAGCAGCCCAAAGTGCCCGTCACGTTTGAATACGCGGATGAAAGCGATCCCGGCCCCTATCCCGTGCCGCCGGATGCGCACATCGAGGGTGGCCCGCAAAGCGATGGCGACCGCCATGTGCTGCTGCTCGATAAAGACAACTGGAAGCTCTACGAACTCTACCGCGCCTTCCCCATCAGTGGCGGCAAAAGCTGGAAAGCCGCCAGTGGTGCTATCTTTGATCTCAAAGCTCCCAAACCCCGCCCCGCAGGCTGGACGAGTGCCGATGCAGCCGGTTTGCCGATCATGCCTGGCCTCGCTCGCTACGATGAAATCTGCGGCACGAAGAAGCTCACTCATGCGCTGCGCTTTACCGTGAAGAAGAGCCGCAAAGCCTATGTGCCACCCGCTTCACACTTCGCCAGTCCGCACAAAGATGAGAACCTCCCGCCGATGGGCATGCGCGTGCGCTTGAAGGCCGACTTTGACACCAGTAAGTTCAGCGGTGCCGCGAAGGTCATCCTCGAAGGCTTGAAGACTCACGGTATGATCCTAGCAGACAATGGCGGTGACTGGTTCATCAGCGGCGCACCTGATGACCGCTGGGTGCATGATGAACTCACGCCCATCCGCAAAGTGAAAGGCAAAGACTTCGAAGTGGTGAAGATGGGGGTGATGACGACGCGGTGAGTCAACGCATGAGGGACTTGGGTGGCAGTTTATAAATCCATCCTTCCATGTCGTTCTGAGCCGCGTTGTTCTCAATAAGCAGCGGGCGGTGTGTATTGTGCCTTCACGACGTGCGTTTCGGGCGTGGGGTCGGTCAGGTGGCAGGCTTGATCGATGAGATGGAGGGTGAGGGCGAGACGGTTGCCGCAGCCGGTTTTGTTGAAAAGGCTGGTGAGGTGGCCTTTGATGGTTTGGACGTGCAGACGCATCACGAGGCCGATTTCGACGTTGGATTTGCCTTCGGTGAGCCAGTAGGCGATTTCGGCTTCGCGGGGGCTGTAGGCGGTGGCGAAGGTCTCGGGGGTGATCTGGAGCTCATCGCGCATTTTTTGCCGTGCGGTGGCGAGGCGGAGGGCGTTTTCGAGGTGCGGCTGGGCGAGGGTGAGCATGAGTCGGTCACGCTCGCTGAACTCACGCGGGCCGCTGCGCTCGAGGCCGAACCAGAGGCGGTGTTTTTCATCCGTGGGGACGTGAACGGCTCCGTGGTGGTCCACGCCGAGGATTTGGAAGCATTCGCTGTAGAGATCGAGATCGCGGAACTGGCGTTGGGTGACGAAGTCGCTGCTGAAGAAGGGTTTTCCGTCGTTCACGCTGGGGTCGAAGTTGGTCATGGGAT
>JBEBGU010000208.1:0-6692 GCA_040081325.1 Prosthecobacter sp. | reverse complement strand
CTCGTTGCGCTTCTTTTCGCCGCCGGAGAAGCCTTCATTGACGCTGCGGCTGGTGAAGCTGCGGTCCATTTCGAGCTGGTCCATGCGGGCGTACATCTGCTTGTAAAATTTCACGGCGTCGATGTCTTCACCCTTTGGCAGGCGGGCTTTGAGGGCTGCGCGGAGGAAGTTGGCGTTGCTGACCCCGGGGATTTCATTTGGATACTGGAAGGCGAGGAAGAGGCCAGCGCGGCTGCGGGCATCGACGGCCATGTCGTGGATGTTGACGCCATCGAGCAGGATCTCGCCGCTGCTGACTTCGTAGTCGCTGTGGCCACAGAGGACTTTGCTGAGCGTACTCTTGCCGGAGCCGTTTGGACCCATGATGGCGTGAACTTCACCGGGGTTGATGGTGAGATTGAGGCCTTTGAGGATTTCGCGGCCGGGGATCTGAGCGTGGAGGTCTTTGATGACGAGTGACATGAGGGGGAGATGAAAATTTGAGATTTGAAATCAGCGTGCGGCGCAGGCGGTGCAGGTGCCGTGGATGGCGACGTCGAGTCGGGAGACTTTGGTGCCAGCGGGGAGGTTCCAGAATTTGGAGGGGTCGAAGTCGGCGGCGGGGTGCGCATCACTGACTTTGCCACAGGTCTCGCAGTGAAAATGGACGTGCTCGTGAAGATTAGCGCAGTAGCGGGACTGCCCACGCTCAAGCTGGACCTGCTTGATGAGGCCAGCGGTGGTGAGGTGCTCCAGGCAGTTATAAACCGTGGCAAGGGAGATGTGCGGGGAGCGGCTTTTAACCCGGTCCAAGATGTCGTAGGCCGTCGGGTGATCGGTGGAGGAGGCCAGAACATCGAAGACTTCACGGCGATGGGGCGTGAGTCGGACATCGGAACCTAACACGGCAAGACGGCAGTCCAAGCCCGAGGCTTTAGTCGGAGTGCGTGTGGCGGAGGGAGTCATAAGTTTTTAGAATTAGAATGATTCTAACTGCATTGGGAACGCGGCCTTGGCAAGCGTGGATGCCTTTGTTATGAAAAAAAGATCGCATTGGCAGGCGACGACCTAGCTTTCCTGATGCTACTCCTGCCGCCATGACCCGAACCCAAACCGACGACCTACCATGGACTGAGCAAAGCTCTCCGAAGGACAAATATGGCATCCAGCGCCGCAGCGTCTCGCAGGCAGCGGGTGGACAAAAGGACATCGGCACTTGGGCTGGCGGGCATCCCTTTGATTTCGAAATCCACCGAGTCCTGCCTGGGAAGATCAATTTTCCTCTCCATGAGCACTCGGCACAATGGGAGGCCTATTACATTCTGTCCGGCAGCGGCAAGGTGCGCACGCCCAAGGGCAAGGAAGCGATCAGCGCGGGAGACTACCTCCTCTTCCCGCCTGGAGAGGCGCATCAGCTCATCAACACAGGTTCAGAAGACCTCACCTTCATCGTCATCGCCGACCATCCGCAGGCGGACGTGATCCACTACCCGGACTCAGGCAAATGGTTCATCAAGCCGCACAAAAAGGTCTTTGAGATGGCCGAGGTGGACTACTTCAAGGGGGAAGAATAATCATCATGCCACGCCTCATCGCCATCGTCGCCATGTCTAGCAATCGTGTTATCGGACGCGATGGCACCCTGCCCTGGCATTTCCCGGAAGATTTAAAATTCTTCAAACGCACCACGCTTGGGCACCCCATCCTGATGGGGCGCACGACCTTTGAATCCATCGGCAGACCCCTGCCTGGGCGGCAAAACATCGTCCTGACTCGCACGATGCAGCCTCGTGAAGGCATCACGGTCATTCGAGATGTCTCAGAACTGGCGCAGCATTGCCCGGCAGACAGCACTGTTTTCGTCATCGGCGGAGCACAGGTCTATGGCGACCTACTGCCGCAATGTGATGGGCTTTACCTCACCTGGATCGAGCAAGCCTATGAGGGCGATACCTTCCTGCCTGCCTTTGAGCATTTGTTCGCGCTGAAAGAAGTCATCGAGAAGACCGACGCGCTGGAGTTTCGCTACTACGAGCGGAAGTAAGCGCGGCCCCAGCGACAAAAACAAAACAGCCCAGTGGCGAGCCACTGAGCTGTTTTGGAAAATTTGAAAGGCGCTGAATTAAGCAGCCACCACGCGAGCCACGTCCTTGACGGTGATGGCTTGCTTGCCCTTGCGGCCACGGAGGTAATGCAGGCGAGCGCGACGCACACGGCCAGACTTGGTGACTTCGATCTGAGCGACCTTCGGGCTATGCACAGGGAACACACGCTCCACGCCTTCTCCATAAGAGATCTTGCGGACCGTGAAAGCTTCGTTCAGGCCGCAGCCCTTGTGGGAAATGATAATGCCTGCAAAGATCTGGATACGTTCCTTGTCACCTTCGATGACTCGGGTATGCACTTTCACAGTGTCGCCGATCCTGAAAGGCGATACGTCCTTCTTGATTTGCTCGGCGTCAATTTTGTCGATGATGTTGCTCATATGATACAGTTTGTGTCCTGACCGCGAAGTTCCCGTGAGAGGCGAACCGGATGAGGGGCGCGCATAGTGGATGGGCTAAAGAGTTCCGCAACCACTTTTTCCAGCCTTGCTGACTGTGACGGCCCCGGCGATAAGCAGCGCGATGATCGCCGACTATCTCCTCATCGACGTGGGCAACGGACGCACCAAGCTGGGCCTAGCCACCCGAGACGCTATTTTGGACCGTCGGGACTGCCCGACTCGGGGTGTCACGCCTGCCCAGGTCAAGGAAGCCATCGCCGGATGGAATTTCCGAGCTGCCGTGCTTTGCAGCGTGGTACCAGATGCCGTCGCTGCATTTCGGGAGGCGCTGACAGTGGATCTGATCGAGCTACGCCACGACACGCCGCTGGGCATCGGCATTCGCTACCCGAGCCCGGCCAGCATCGGCCCTGATCGGCTAGCCAACGCCGTGGCACTGGCTCATCTGCACGGAGCGCCGGGAATCGTGATCGACTTCGGCACAGCCGTCACCTTCGACATCCTTTCTGCTGATAAACATTACATCGGCGGCGTCATCGCCCCTGGGCTGCGCTTGATGACGGACTACCTTCATGAGCGCACCGCACTGCTGCCACAAGTCGAGTTGCAAGAACCCGCCACCGCCATCGGCCAGTCCACCATCGGCGCGATCCAGGCCGGGGCCGCCATCGGCTATCGTGGCATGATTCGCGGCATCTTAGAGGCTCTGCGAAAAGAACTGCCACAGGGTGAAGCCGCACACGTCGTGGCCACCGGTGGCGATGCCCAGTGGATCATCTCCGGCATGGAGGAGCACATCCCGGTGGACCCAGATTTGACCTTGCACGGGCTGCGTTTGGTGGGCAATCTCCGCGCCCCTTCTCATGCCTGAAAAATCCATCACCTCTGTCGGAATCGATTTCGGCGGCACCTCGGTCAAGCTCGGCGTCTGCCGTGACGGCGAACTGCTCGCACTCGATACGCCCATCATCACCGCCGACTTCAACGGCCCAGCGGCGCTGATCACCGAGATGGCGGCGCGTGTGGCGAAACTCCGCGTGCAGCATCCCGAGATCGCCGCCATCGGTGTTGGCGTTCCTGGGCTCGTCGATTTCGAGCACGGCTTTGTCCACATCCTCACGAACGTTCCCGGCTGGAAACATGTGCCTTTGAAGGCCATCCTCAGTGAGAAGACCGGCCTGCCAGTGGTGGTCGAAAATGACGCCAACGCCATGGCTTATGCCGAGTTCCGTTATGGAGCCGCGCGCGGGCTGAATAACATCGTCGCTCTAACCATGGGCACAGGAATCGGCGGTGGCCTGATTTTGAATGGACAGATGTATCGCGGCAGCGGCTGCGCTGCGGGCGAGATCGGCCAGATGAGCATTCATTGCGATGGCAAAGCCGGTCATTACGGCAATCTCGGCGCGCTGGAAAAATACACCGGTAACCGAGAGATCGCCGAGCACGCCGTGCAGCGCTACGCCGAGGCTCACGTCATCAAGACCATCGAAGAATGCACGCCCAAGATGATCGCCGATGCCGCGAAAGCGGGCGACGACATCGCCCGCCAGATTTGGCAAGAGATCGCTGACTGGCTCGGCACAGCGCTCGCCAGCATCGCTTGGCTGCTCAATCCTGACGCTTTCGTCATCGGTGGTGGTGTGGCCCAGGCGGGTGATCTCATCTTCGATCCGCTGAAGCGCAAAGTACAGTCCATGCTCAGCACCGTCGTCTGGGAGCGCTTGCAAATCGTGCCCGCCAAATTCAGCAATGAAGCTGGCATCATCGGTAACGCGGCTTTGGCAGCCGATGCGATCAAGGCGTAAGCCTCACTCTTGGCCATCAACAGCCTTTGCTGCCTGGCCAAAGCGCAGCACATAGCCCAGCAACGCCTTCATGCGCCCGGTCTGCGTGAAGCGACCTGTGATGCGCCACTTCTCCGACAGATCATACATCGCCTGCACACTGTCGTTGCTGCGGTCGGCGCCAGATGGATTGACGCTCATGTGCAACTTCGGCGGCTCTTCACGCACGACTTTCTTTTTGTTAAACGTCTTTCGATAAAGCTCGCTGACAAATAACAGCGCCGCCCGGCTTGCCGCTTCAGAAGCCAGATCACTCGCACTGCCATTTAGAGTCGTGCCCGTCGCTAGCAGCGTCACGATGTCTGGCTCACTCATCGGCGGGGAACTGACAAAGCGCGTCTTCGGATTCGTCGAGTCGCCATAGACGTAAAGCGTGATGTCATTGCTGCCCACACGCGACTCGCCACGGATGTCGAGCTTCGGGTCGAACGGCTTCAGGGGATTCAGCGTCACGGCACCTTTAGTTATCTTCACCAGACTAAAGGGCAGCTTCAAAAGCAGCCGATCAATGTTCGCGCTACCCGTGAGTTGAGGGTCAGCGCCCGTGCCACCCAGCAGTATGTCCGCAGAGATCGCACCATTGGCCAAATTGCCAGCGATGAGCAGCGGATCACGAGTCTTCACATGCAGATCAAAGGTCCAGTCTTTGACCGCTGGCGGCAGCGTCAGCTTTGCTTCACTGCGCTGCGTATTCTCCGGCACGGGCGGCACATCGGCAGGCAACTTTAATACTGGCATCAGATCAATCTCTTTAAACACACGACCACGCACAGCCTCGACCAAACCTGCCACCCGCGCGCTTTGCAGCGTGCCCACACAAGTGATGTCGGCATTAGCCCGCATAGATGTCGTGGGGTCGCGGAAGACGAGCGCTTCACGTGCTTCGAGTTTCAGATTGAGTCCTGGATTTTTCGCATCAGTCGCATCCACCGCTCCGCCGAGCTTCACACGCCCCCCAGCCATCATGAGAGAAAGATCTTCGATGTTCAGCTTCCGATCATTCACTCGCAGCCGCACACGTACATCTCGCACTGACGGCATGTCCGCCTTGGTCCACGAGACTTCAGGCACATCGAGATCGACGGCTGCTTTGATCAGTGGCTTGGCGACGGTGCCAGCGACATCTGCATTGAGCTTCAGCTTCGCGGGCAAACTCTTGATCATGTCCGGCGCATACTCGGTGAGGAATCCCAAGTCACTTTCTGCCATCCGCACCGTGACTTTCAAAGGCGTGTCATTCAGCAATGCAGGTTTCTTCACGATCGCATCGACATCAAAAGGCATGGAAGCATCCACCGTCAGAGGTTGAAGTGGCGGCTGCGTGAGCTTCACCAGCGACTTCACTTGATCACCGCGCAGCGTCGCATCGACATCGAGTGTGGCGGGCGTGAAAGCCTTGGGCCCACTCGGCACTTTCACGTCACGCAGGTTCACTTTCACCACGCCATCCAGCGTCTCCAGTCGGCCTTTGATAGTGATGTCAGCATTCAGCACACCCGACGGGATTTCCTTCACGCCAGCCGCAGCCAACACTTCATTGAGGCGCAGATCCTTGGCCTTGATCACCACATCTATGGGCGCGCTATCCGCTTTTGATTCCTGCATCACATCGAAAGGTGCGCTGGCGTGACCATCCAAAAGCAGCGTGTCCTTTTGCCACACTTGAAGTTGGGATAGGCTCGCCGACTTCTCATCAACAACGCCTTTGAGTGCCAGCTTCCACAGACCTAGTTTTGCCTCTAGCGACTTCAAATCCGCGCGTGTTCCGGCAAAAGTCGCGTCGAGCGTCACGTCCGCAGGTTCGGGCATGGTCGATGCATGAAATTTCGTCGCCGTGAGACTTGCTTTGCCTTCACACTTCCAGGGTTGCAGCTCGCCGTGCGCATCCAGCACACTGAAGAGGCTTCCCGTTTTGATCTCTGGCGCACCGACACTTTTGAGCAGCGCGTTGAGCTTCTCCAGCACGGGCATGGTGATGCCGCCTTTCGTTTCAAAAGCATACGGAGCCTTCATCGCCACATCAGCCGTCAGCTCCAGATGATTGACATCATCAAAACGAATCGAGCACGGCTTCACCAGCGCTTTACCATCCACTCAGCCTTCACAGGCATCGCGTCATCCATCATCATGGTGGCTTTGACAGAAAGTTGGTTGCCCGTGCCAAGATCGAGTCCAGGAATCTCAAAGCGTGCTTCTTTGCCATCGAGCGCAAACTCCGTGTGGAGTTTCGGCAGGCGATAGTCTTCAAAGGCAAGCGTCTCACCATTCACGCTACCTGTGACTTTCGTTGGCGTGACACCCAGTCCTTCTGCCTTTGCATCCAGCGTAATCGTGCCGCGCGCTGGTGGTGGCTTCACGAG
>JBEBGU010000962.1:0-1724 GCA_040081325.1 Prosthecobacter sp. | reverse complement strand
ACCCAGATCTCCCCACGCCGCGTGCCCATGACAAGTTTGCCATCTGGCAAAAGGTCGATGGAGCCGACTTCGAGTGCGGTTTCCTTCGGTGTTTCAAAGGTGGTGATTTTATAGTAATCGGACTCGACTGGATCAGCCGCGAAGAGCGGGGCACAGAGGGCAAGGAGGAGGAAAAAACGTTTCATGACGGTGCGTTGGCAAAAGTTTACTGAGCCCACTGATACATGATTGTCAGAGTGCCGGATTTGGCAGGGACGACAAGATTTTGACCTGCGATTTCCGCACCAGCAGCGGTGATCGTGAAGGGCTTGAGTCCTTTGAAAACAAAAGTGTCGGCTTTCTTTTCGAAAGCCCCTGAGCCGATGCGATACCAAGCGTTGACAGGAAGACTGCCGCTGATCTTCAGCGTGCGGATGAGTGTGGGTTTGCCGTCGGGTTTGTTGCCGTCACCCGTGGCTGTGAAGCTTTCTTCGATTTCGGCTTCGTTCCAGGTGTAGCGGAAGATCGGACTCCGTTTGGCATCGAGCGTGTAGCCTTTCCAGGTAAAGCCTTCGTAGCGTTTGGCTTTGTCCCAGGTGGGCCATGCGGACTCAGGTTTCTCAGTGACAAAGAACGCCGGGGTGACTTCGCCCGTGGGCTGAAGCACGTCGTAGCCAAGTGGAGCCTGCGCGCCACCGCCGCGTGAGTTCCAGTGCATCGAGGCATCAATGAATGCCCCACGCCAAAGGACGGCTAGGTTCATGCTCTCCGCGCTCCAAGCGATGTTAATACCACCGGGATAACCAACTCCGATCCCGCGATTTCCAGCTCCTTGGATGAAGTTGCGATAGATGACAGGCTCCTGAGTGACGACGATCGGGATAGGTGCAAAGTCTTGCTTTTTCTTGGCCTTCCCGCCCTTCTTCAGATCTTCCGGCTGCCACTTCGAGAGTGGTGTGACGTCAAAATTCGCGCCCTTCCAAGCAGCATAGACCGCTATCTGACCACCACCCTGAAAGTACTCGTAGCGCAGTTCGTGGTCGCCCTGCTCAAGCTGCACGCTGCCTTCTTTGATCGTTCCTGCGGGGTGGATACCGTCGTATTCGACGACCATCTTGTCATCTACGAGCAAGCGCACGCCATCATCACCAGCAATGGAGAAACGGTAGCTGCCTTTGCGTGGAGCCGTGAGCTTGCCGGTGAAGACGACACCGAACTCGTTTTTGTAGTCGTCGAGTTTGATGTCGATCAGATTGTCAGCCACAGCGCCTTCACGGTGCGGTTTGAGCTTAGCAAACTCCGGGAGCTTCTCCCATTTGCCGAGATAAAGGGCGAATTTCAGATCCTTCAATCCCTCACCTAGTGGCAGGACTTTCATCTTGCCATTCATTGTCAGAGCATGGCCTGGGAAAGTGCAGACGAATGGGTAGTCGCCGGGCTTCTCGGGCGCGGTGAAGGTGATCTCTTCCTTCTCGTGCGGGTTGAGCATTTTCGAGTGTGCGAAGATGCGCTTGTCGTCGGGCAACCAGTTGCGTTTGAGTGCTTCTTCGGGCTTCTCCATCTGCTTCATCGCCATCGTCGCGGTGTCAGTGCCGGGCTGGCAGAAGACGATGTTGTGAGGCAAGTCGTCGCCATTTTCAAAGATGACTTTCACAGCATCTCCGGGGCGCACGGTGAATTCGTTCTCATCATACTTCATCTGCGCGGTCATTGTCTTGATCTTGATGACTTGGTCGGGCTTGGCT
>JBEBGU010000207.1:0-6697 GCA_040081325.1 Prosthecobacter sp. | reverse complement strand
CAGCCAACTACTGACCGGAGAGCCGGATGCGGGAAAGCCGCCAGTCCGGTTCGGAGGGAGGGGCGGCGCAACCCAATGCGCCGTTCCTACCCCTATCTTCGCTGGCCCATGATCACGGTTTCACCGTAAGCCAGATCTTCGAACTATTGTCTAATAGCGAAGTGCCACGCAGACTCTCGCCACGCAGCAGCCCTTTGGCTGACTGCATCAGGGCGGCTTCAGTCTTCGTCCAGACGGTGATGCTGATGGCCTGACCACCAGCCGCGGCATTCGCTGCCGCCTGGAGTTTGATCTCTACTTCACCACCTTTATCAGGCACAGAAATCTCGGCAGCATGAACACCAGCGGGCAGATTTGCCACGCGAGTCACCAGCGGTTCTTTGAAGCCATTGAGCAGCTTCACCGTGGCTTTGACGCTGATGGTCTTGCCTGCGGCGAGCGTGATCGGTTTGGCATCGGCCAAAGTCACCTCATAGGCTGGCGCAGGCAGCGCGATCTCCAACACATAGGCTTTGTCGCTGCCACCTTGATGAAACAGATCCTCGACGATGACTTGATGAGCACCATCCACCGCTGCTGTCCACAAGGCCTGAGGATCGGGCATCTGCTCGCTTTGGTCATCGGCACTGGTGATGAGCTTGCCATCCGGGCCTTCGATTTTCAGCAGCGCATCCAAGGGCATGCCAAGGCGCTTGGAAAGCACTCGCGCTTGGAGCTTGTCACCCTTCTTCATCGTGATGGCAAAACGATCTACATCAGCCTTGTCGCTGATGCGTCCGCCGATGGCACCGGGCTGCATTGGCGTGGCCTGCTCCTTGGTGTTGTTGGGTTCTTTCTCGCCGGTCGCTGGCTTGGCGGTGATCAGCGTCTGGATGGGAAGAACGAATCCAGGGGGTGCGATCAAGCCGACGTCTCCATCTCGTCGGATCTGCGCGGCATCGACAGTGTACTTGAGCTTCTTGGGATCGAGGTTGTGTCCGATCAACTCAACCTCTGTCTTGCCAGTCGCTGCCACTACAGCGGGATAGATCTGCGTCACGGCCGGGCCGTTCGTGAGATGCAGACGGTAAACGGTCGTTGCCGCACCTGCGAAGCGCACATCCGCCAAGGGTGGATGTGCGAAGCCTGCGAGTTGAACCGTGTAGTTTCCTGCCTTGGGGGCTTTGAAGATGATGGTGGGATCGAGATTGCGTGAATCACTCGCCGTATGCACACGCACGCCCTGCTCATCCACGATATGGGCGATCATGTCCACGCCGGAGCCGATGCTGTAGGCCTCCACCATGCCGACGAGCGTTTGTCCGGCCGCGAGCTTCACGGTGTAGCCGTCGATGTCGCCGCCTTTGTCGAGACGTGCATTCACGCACACAGGCAGCTTTTCCAAAGGCTGACCTTTGCCCATCTGATCGTTAGGCTCGATTTCAGCGATCTCAGCAAACGCGCCGACACTGAACCAGCGCGGTTCTGACGCACCGTCTGCGTTGCTGGCATGGACGAGATAGACTCCAGGTTTGGCCTCCGCCGTGATGGTCGTCTGCCACTCGCGTTTCTTGCCGTTCGGCACCAAGAACACGCCGGGCGCATCCGTCCATAAACGCGCATCGGCTTCGAGCTTGCCGCTCGCGCTCAGGACAAAGCTGGAACCAATCTGTCCACCTGCGGGAAACAGCGCTTCAAGCTTCGGTGGCTCTGCCGCAGCCGACTGAGACATCAGGTGGCCGATGAAGAGAACAGCCACGCCCTGGCGGGCGCGGCTACGGAGAAACGCTCTCACGCGAACAACTCCTTGATCGGCTTGCCCCCGTTCACGAGTTGCACAGGACGTCCAGTGTTCGTGTGCAGAACCTGATGCGGATCTATGCCGAGCTTGGTGTAAAGCGAGACGGCGAAATCCTCCGGGCAGTAGATGTTCTCGGCGGCGTAGTAACCCTTGGGATCAGTCGCTCCGACGATCTGCCCACCAGGAATACCTGCGCCAGCCATGAGCACATTCATCGCGCCCGGCCAGTGATCGCGACCCGCATCCTTGTTCACCTTGGGTGTGCGGCCAAATTCGCCGAGGCAGATGACCAGCGTGCTGTCCAACATACCCCGCTGGTCGAGGTCGGTGATGAGTCCGTTCAAACCCTGGTCGAGCTTTTGAGCATAACCGTCTTTGAAAGTCTTGAAGATGCCACGGTGATGATCCCAGCCACCCCAGTAGGCAACCGAGAATGAAACGCCTACCTCCGCCAGACGACGGGCCAAAAGCAGCCGCTGTCCGAATTCATTCTCGCCATACAGTTTGCGCGTCGCTTCAGGCTCCTTGCTCAGGTCAAACGCCGCCTGCGCGGTAGTGGAAGTCACCAGTTCCATACCCTGCTGATAAAACTGATCAAAGCCCACGGTCGGATCTTCGGCCGCCTTGTCCGTGATACGCTTCATGTTGTCGAGCGAGGCGCGGAGTTCGTTGCGGTTCACCGCGCGACCTTCACTGATGTCCTGAGGAATGGCGACATCACGAACCCGGAAAGATTTGCTGTTGGGATCACCACCGATCACAAACGGCGCGTGCTGGGCGCCGAGGAAATTCGGGCCACCAGAACGCGAGACATTGGGCAGGCTCATGTAGGCTGGCAAACCTCCGCGCACGCCGCGCTCCTGTGACACCATGGAGCCAAAGGACGGATGGAAACTCACGAACGCACCGCAACCCACAGGGACTGGCGTCGGCGCGCCCGTCATCATGTAATGATTGCCACCGCCGTGGTTGGGGTCTTTGTGACAGATCGAGCGGACGACCGTGAACTTGTTAAAGCTCTTCGCCAGCAGCGGCATCGTCTCACAGAAATGCACGCCGGGCACGCTGGTCGGGATGGATTTAAATTCACCACGAATGTCCTGAGGAGCCGTCGGCTTCGGATCAAAGGTCTCGTAGTGCGAGGGACCGCCATCAAGCCAGACCAGGATGCAATTGATCTGATCAGGGCTGGCCTTTCCGCGCGCCTGAGCCGCCTGTGCGCGCAGCGCCAGGATGTCCGAAAACGCAACACCACCCAGAGCGCCAAAGCCGACCTGGAGGAAGTCACGACGGCCAAGGCCGTTGCAGTTTTTGTGCATGGGGGATGTCACGCCGAAACCTACGGAGGCAGCAGACAGGCTCTTGCGGCCTACTTGCTGCCAGGAACTTCATCAATGATTAAACACAAACTCAGCCGAGTTGATCAGCGCCCAGGCGAGGTCCTCGATGGCAGTCTGGCGCGTCGCACCGGGTGTGCTGAAGAAGCGCAGGGAGGTTTTCAATTCGTCGGCTTTGGGCAGTCGATTGTAGGCGGCGAGGTAGATCTCGGTGATGAGCTTGGGCTCGGGGGTGTCGCTCTTGGCCAGCGCGCTGATTTTACCACTGCTGCTGCTCAGCTTGGTTTGCAGGCTGTTGGAATTCATGAGGTGCAGAGCCTGCACGACACTGGATTTGCGCTCGCGCTCGCAGGGGCATTCCTGGCTGGCATTGGTGCGGCCAAAGGCGTCGAGGAAATCGCTGTCGAGCTTGTGGTTCCAGGTCTGCACGGCGCGCGCATTGGGCGGCAGGCCGCTGAAGCTGTCGCGCACGCCGGTGATGTCACACACGGCATCCAGCAGCACCTCGGCGCTCATGCGGCGCTTCAGGCTGCGGGAAAAGTTTTTGTTATCCGCGAGGTTATGCTCGTTGGGCTGTGAGCTGAGCTGATAGGTGCGCGAGTTGACGATGGTACGCATCAGGTGCTTCAGGTCGTAACCATGAGTGGAAAAATCCTGCGCCAGCCAGTCGAGCAGTGCTTCATTCGTCGGTGGATTGGAAACACGGATGTCATCGACTGGATCGACGATGCCACGCCCGAGGAAGTCGGACCAGATACGATTAACGATGGCCTTGGCAAAGAAAGGATTGTTGCTGCTGGCCATCCAGTCCGTGAGCGCTATGCGCGGGTCCTGGCCTTCGACATAGGGCATCTCGGGACCATCCGGCGGTTTTGGTGTCATCACCGCATCAGTCACAGGATGCGTGACTTCACCTTTGCCGCCATACCACCAGTACTCGGGCTCACCGGAGATCGGAGCGGAGATGCCCTGGCCTTTGCGCTTCATCTGACCAAAGAAAGCGGCAAGCTGGAAGTAGTCCTCCTGCGTCCACTTCTCACTCGGGTGATGGTGGCACTTCGCGCATTCGAGCCGCACGCCGAGGAAGATCTGACTGACGAAGCCGCCGGTGTCAGCAGGCTCGCGTTTGTCACGGAAAACGGCCACGGGGCCGTAGTCATGCGTGCTGCCCTGTGCGGTGAGAAGCTCGCGCACCATGAGGTTGTAGGGCTTGTTTTGGCGGAAGCTGTCGCGCAGCCAGGTGTCGAGCAGATAAACGGGCTTCACACCGACGCGCGATGGATTGGGCCGGATGAGGTCGCCCCACTTCACGGCCCAATGATCGGCGTAGTTGGGCTGTTCCAGCAGTTCGTCCACCAGTCTGGCGCGCTTGTCGGGGCGTGAGTCGGCGAGAAACGTCTTCGCCATTTCAGCGGTCGGCAGTTTGCCGATCAGGTCAATGGAAGCACGGCGCAGGAACTCCTCATCCGTGCAGGTCGCGGAAGGAAGGATGCCGAGCTTCTGATGCCGCTCATGCACCAGGCGGTCGATCTCGTTGTTCACCGGAAGTTTTGCATACAGCTCAGGCGGTAAAACTTTGTCCGCTGGCACGGTGACGCGTGCGACATCGACGAGGCCCATGTAGCGCACGACGACCACACCTTCGCCGCTGATCGTGCCCACCTTCACCAGGCCATGTTCATCGACCGTGGCCATCTCTTTGTCCTGAGAAAGGTAGTCGGTGAGTTTTGTCACGTCCTTGGATGTACCATTGGAGAATTTGGCGGTGACTTTGAGCGCCTGTGCAGCGCCCTTTTTGTAGCTCTGCTCGCGTGGCTCCACGACCACCGCTTCAAGCTTTGGCTCGCCTTCGATGGCAAAGGGCGCACCCTGCTTGATCCAGGTGATGAGCATCGAATACACCGCGCCTTTTTTGTCGATGCGCGGTCCGCCTTCATGAGGCACATCCCCGGTCGCCTTCTTCAGCAGCAGGCTCTCTTCAGGCGCGGCGAAAAACAAGCGCCGACCGCGGTCATCACGCACGATCTCATTGTAATCATGCTTGGGATCGTAGCCGAAGACGGAGAGCTTAAAATTGTTCTGCCCCTCCGGTTTCGCATGGCAGTTTCCCGACGCGCAGCCTGCTTTCATCAGATGCGGCATCACATCATGAATGAAGCTCACCGGCGCTTCTGCGTACAGGCACGGAGCTGCCAGAAAGAGGCATGCGGCAAAGATCATCTGACGGGGGGATGGCATTCGCTACCTACGTCTGAGATGGACTTCTCTTGCCTGACAGGTCGTCTGGTATATGAAGTGGTGACTTTTTGAGGAGTCTTCACCTACCTTGCGTTTCACGGCTGCGGACAAACAGGATTTGAGCGACAAATGGGTCACAACACCTAAATGTTGGGAACACTACGAATGAAGCCTGAAGATCAGAAAGTGAGTACACACCAAAGACTCCAGAGGGTTTTCACAGCCGTCTGGTTGCTAATGGCGGTCTTTGTGGGTTGGAAGATTTTTGAGGACTGTCGTCGCGTCGAAGGGTTGGGGTTGAAACCCATCAATTGGGGCTTTCAGATCATGCCTAGCCTCCTCCTTACCGGCGCGGCTGGATGGATCTTGCGCCGGAGAGCCACAATGTATTGGGTACTCAGTTTATCCCTAATCGCTGCCACCTTCCTGGCCATGATCGCTTTTTTCGGTAACGGGATGGCTGAAGCCACGGGATCAGTCACAGACCCAAAACAGTATCATCGCACTTTGAATGATTATTGGAGGTCAGGTGCTCCCGATATGGTGGCGCACTTCCCAGAACGCATTCCCGCAGATGCTCAGAACATTCACTTCTTGTTCACGCCTAGTTTCTTAATGGGCGGAGCCCGGCTTTACCTGCTCTATCAAACCTCAGCAGAGGAAATTCAGCGCATTCGGAACGTTGCTGAAGAGTTGCGTAACTCAGGGTGCAATCTGCTTGGAAACACTGCCGGCATCCCTGAGATCAATGAGTTTCCAAAACCTCTCAACATCCAGGAGCCCATCCTGGGTGAGGAATTGCCCGCAGGTTTTGATCTCTACTTCTTTGACGCTACTTTTCCAGAAATGCGTCAGGAAGAGTGGTGCTGGAACCATGGCAGCACTCACGGCATTGCGATCAATGAGAAAAGCCAGCAGGTTCTTTTCTGGGCTGAATCTTGGTGAGTCGTGAAAGTTCTATTTCGGCTCACGTCCCGTCCTCTTCACAGCATGTCCGAGCCAGGCGCATTCATCTTTCCACGGGCTCTCATGGCACAATTGCGTGAGAGTCGCGGGCATCCGGGCGCTCCAGTTTTGGCCGCTGGCGATGCCTGGCACGTTGAAGCGATCTTCCAGCGCAAAAAGATCCGGCAGCATAAAGGCGGCGTAGCGTGCATTGCTGGCGAGCAGGGCCTCGATCAAGGCATGGCGTACATGATCATCATAAGCGGGCCAGTCACCCTCACGCACGGGCAGGCCGGCGAACTCAGAGAGAAAACGCAGCTCTTTGTTGCCCTGATAACGATCCCCTTCGTCCTGGCTCTGGCTGTCACGGCGGCGATGCTCCCAGTGGGTCTTCATC
>JBEBGU010000206.1:0-6699 GCA_040081325.1 Prosthecobacter sp. | reverse complement strand
CGGACCATCCGTACGATCACCAGCACCACCCAATACCAGCAATGGACGGGAACAACCTACGCCTCTGGCATCGTGAAGCAGTATCCAGGTACTGCCCACCGACTGCTCAATCATGGTGCCAGCACGACCGAGTTGATCGGCATTTCAATTCCAACGGATGGACGCCCTTCCTTCTACAAATTGGATAGCAGTTTCGAGATCGTCGCACCTGCGGCGCTCGAGAAGCCGGGCTTCCTCACCGCCACTAGCCTCGCAGCCACTCAGGCTGTCTTTTCCTGGGCGGATGTTTCAGGTGAGACCGCTTATCTAATCGAACGCAAAACAGGTGCAGGCGGCACATGGACGCAGGTGGGCACGACGACCGTGAGCAGCACGAGCTACACGGACGCCACCGTTAGTCTCGGGAATGAGTACTACTACCGGGTGATCGCACAAAATGGAGCCCTTCAATCTCCAGCTTCGGATGAGCTTTACATGCCAGTCACGGCTCCACCTGTGCCGGCGAACTTGGCCGCCGTCGCGAATTCCTATTCGGCCATCACCGTGACTTGGTCGGATGTGGTGCGAGAAACCGGGTATAAGCTCGAATATGCCACTGCCAGCAATGGACCGTGGACCCAGGCGACCGCACCAGCGGCAAACGCCGTCAGCTATCAGTTCACCTCACTGAATCAAAGCACGGAGTACTTCTTCCGACTCCGCTCCAGCAATCAGATCGGCGACTCTGCCTACAGCGCCACAGCCAGCGCGACGACACTCGCAGCACCGCCTTTCTCACCCTACATTTACGTTTCCTCAGCAACCTACAGCCGTGTGATCCTGGTCTGGAATGATGTCGCCTTTGAAGACAGCTATGTGATTGAAAGAGCCCCTGGAGGCACCTCCACTTGGGAGGCACTCAGCACCGTTTTGGCGAACGTGACGACCTATACGGACAACGCCGTCGCCGCCAGCACCAGCTATTCCTACCGCATCAAGGCGGTCAATACGGCCGGTTCTTCAAATTGGTCCACCACTAGCGCCACCACCCCGGCCCCGACACCGCCGCTAGCACCTGGCGGTATCTCCCTGCGGATCATTTCCAGTTCTCAACTGCGCCTGACTTGGGCGGACGTCACCGATGAGACGAGCTACCAGATCGAGCGCCGCACGGATGACCCACTCTCCTGGGTGCTGCTGACTAGCGTAGCGGCGGGAACAACTCTCCACGATGACCTCACCGTCGTGGGTGGCGTGCAATACTGGTATCGGATCAAAAGCGTCAATGCTCACGGCTCCTCGGCCGCCTCTGCTACCGTCACCGGCACCCCAGTAAACATCTACCAACATGCTCAGGATGACTTCGATCCCACACCAGACAGCAGCTTGTGGGCCTCTATCACCTCTGGTGCTGCGACCAATGGCGGCGCGGGTTTCCTGGGCAGTAATGCATTATGGTTCGGGGCTTCAGGCACACGCACAGCGACGACGGTGCCGCTGAATTTCCTCCAGGCAGGCTATGTGGAGTTCTCCTTCCGCGCAGGAAACCAGAGTGTCGATGGAGCGACGTACTGGAACAACTCCGAATCTGGCGAGTCTGTGGTGATCGAGTACAGCCTTGATGGTGTGACTTGGACCACCTTCCAGACGCTCAATACGCTTTACCCAAATCACTCCACCTGGACAAATTACTACCTGCCAGTCCCAGCCGCCGCGCTCACGAGCACCACACGCCTGCGCTGGAGACAGCTAGCGCACAGCGGCGGAACAAATGACACCTGGGCTCTGGAGAATGTCAGCATCCATTCAGGTTCGCCCGTCGTCACGGTCGGTCCTGAGATTGAACTCCTCGAAGGCACGACCAACCTCTCCTCCGGATTTTCCAACGTGTCTTATGGGAGCGTCAATGTGGAATTAACGTCCTCTAAAACCTTCACTCTCAAGAACACCGGGACTCAGTCGCTGACAGGCGTGGCGGTCACGGTGACAGGTGGCCATGCCACAGACTTCACGCTAGGCAGCGTGCCCACCACCCTGGCCGCAGGTGCGGAGATCAGCTTTGATCTGACATTCGACCCCCAAGCCACCGGAGCGCGAGGAGCCAGCCTGAGCATCGCCAGCAATGACAGTGACGAAAACCCCTTCATCGTCGCCCTCACTGGTTACGTCACGACGAATGCCCAGATCGTCGTCGAATCACCTCCCGGCAGCGCTTTGAGCAGCGGCGTCTCGACGCTCAATTTTGGCAGCGTCCTGCTCTCCAGCTACAACCAGCAAACCGTCACCATTCGTAACTCCGGCACGGCACCCCTGACCCAGCTCGCCGTCAGTGTGATCAATGGCACCCTCAGTTCCTTTGGTAACACGGCGCTCGGAGTCACTACCTTGGCCCCTGGTGCCTTCGCCAGCTTCCAGGTTGTTTACTCTCCTGTCGCCGTCGGCCCCCTCTCCGCGACTTTGCGCATCACTAGCAGTGATCCAGAAGACAGCCCCTTCAATGTGCAGCTCACCGGTTCTGGACGTATCGCACAGGCTCCAAGCTTCACCCTCCAGCCAAATAGCCAACTCGCCCTGCTTGGCGGCAGCGTTTCCTTTAGTCCGGTCATCACCGGAGACAGCCCCATGACCTATCAATGGCGCAAAGGTGCCGCAGACATCGCTGGGGCACGGCAACAGAGTCACACCATCAGCATCACCAAAGCGGCCGACATCGGAGCCTACTCAGTCATCGCTGACAATCCCGTGGGTGCGTCCGTGCCTTCAATTACAGCCTACCTTGGTCTCGTCACACCTATATCGGGTGAGCAGACCCTGCGCCTCGGGGCCGCCCTCAGCCTCCGCTGTACTGCCACGGCACCCACAGTCAACGGTATCTCGCTCACCTACGCCTGGAAGCGGGATGACACGGCCTTAACCAACGGCACGCAGCCAAACGGTGCCGTCATTGTCGGTGCGGACAAGGCAACTCTTACCATCAGCAAACTCGGTGAAGATGACTCAGGCGGCTACACCTGCCACGTCACCCTCGCCACTCCCAGTGGTAACGATGTCCTCGCCAACGGTGAAATGCAGATCCATGTCGTCTCGGACGTGCCAGAGGTGAATCCCGTGCCTCTTTCCACGCTCTCTGTCAGCCAGACCATCGACGAACTCGTCACAGCCACAAACTTCCCCACAGCCTTCAGCGCCACCGGCCTGCCAAAAGGCTGGAAGCTCGACCCAAAAACCGGTCGCATCACCGGCAAGGCCACCGAACCCAGCAAGAAGGACACGAACGGAGACTACATCCCGAACATCATCACCTTCAAGGCATCCAACCCCATCGGAACAGGGCCGGGTCTGCCAGTGCCCGTTGTCATTGAAGCCCTGGATGCGGGGTCCACAGGCAATTTCTACGGCTTCGTCGCCCGAGCTGGGCACTCGAACTTTGGCATGGGCGGGCATGTCCAGATCACCATAACCTCCACGGGCGTCGTCACGGGTTTTGCCACACTCGCCGGACAGCGTCACAGCATCACCGGTGTGCTCGATGTCCCGCCAGATGCAGACCCGACCGCAAGCCTGCGCATCGTACGAAGCCCGGCCAGTCTCGGGAACCTCACCATGGATGTCCAGCTCCTCCCCAATGAGCAACTGCTGCGTGGTAATATCCTCGACCCACAGTTCGAGATCATGCCGGGCACCCTGATCCTCGGTGACCCTGCTGAGCCAGATCTCGTGAACGGCGGCATCTCCGTCGCGCGGTTCTCCAGCCCGAAAGGTATGGTCCTCCGTGCGGATGGAGCTGGCTACATCGCTGACAGTGGTAATCACAGCATCCGCTTCGTCGATCCAGAAGCAGGCACTGTCGTCACTTTCGCAGGAGATGGTACAGCAGGTGCCGCGAATGGCACTGGTGCCACCGCCAGATTCAGCTCACCCGAAGGCCTAGCCCTTGATGCCAGCGGCAATCTTTATGTCGCAGACACTGGAAACTCCACCATCCGCCGCATCACCCCCTCCGGACTTGTCAGCACCATCGCCGGAGCATCTGGCCAGACCGGTGTCGCCAATGGACTCGGACTCAGCTCACGTTTCAATCAGCCAAGTGGCCTCTGCCTTGATCCTGCTGGCAATCTCTATGTCGTCGATCGCGGAAATCACACCATTCGCCGCATCAATCCCGCGGGTGCCGTTACCACCTTTGCTGGCACTGCGGGTGTCTCGGGTCACAAAGACGGCGCAGGTGCCAGCGCTCTCTTCAGCAGCCCGCACAGCATCGCCTATGACCCCGCGCTCAAAGCCCTCTTCGTCACCGATTCCGCCAACGAAGTCATTCGTAAAATCACCCTCTCAGGTGCCGTCAGTACCTATGCAGGATCTCCAGGCGTCCCCGGCTTTGACGACGGGCTGCTGCTGGGTGCGCGCTTCGAGTCACCCCTCGGCATCACCAGCCTCGGGAATGGCACACTCATCATTACCGACACCGTCCTCCGCCAGATCAATGCCAGTGGCCTCGTCGGCACCCTTTCAAATCGTATCGACCCTGCGGATCATCCCGTCGCCATCGCCTACGACGCCTCGGATGAAAGCCTCATCGTCGTGCATGACAGTCTCCATGGAGCCTCTAGCCACATCGCCAGCGGCCCCGCGCAAAACGCCACCTTCACCGCCCGTCGTGCCTCGTGGTCCACCGCCGTGCCAGTCTCCGGCCCATTAGTGGGTGTTTACAATGCCGCCCTCGAGACCACCGCCGCAGGTGACAACCTCTTCCCCCAGGGAGATGGCTATGCCCAGCTCACCCTCACCAAGACCGGTGCCTCCAACTGGTCCGGGCGCAGCGCCGATGGCTCCACCTTCACCTTCGGCACCTTCATGTCTGCCGACAATATTGTTCCCCTACACGCCATGTTGTACAAAAACACTGGCAGTCTCCAGGGTGAATGCTTCATCGACAGCCTCTCGCGCGACATCACAAGTCAGGATAGCCCAGGCTTCGACTGGTACAAAGTGGGGCAGCCTCTCGTCAGCCTCGATCGCCCCTACAAAGCAGGCTTCAATGCCCATCCCCTCCGTCTCTTCGGTGGCAAATTCCTGCCCAGCGACCTCCACGCCTACCTCGGTCTCACCACCACTCCTGCGCCCATGCAGGCCGTCCTCAGCGACTCAACCATCAGCGGATTCAGCCAGTCCTTCACCCTGGCTGACCCGAACACCGTCAGCGTCCCCACCAATGCCAAAGGCCTCACCCTCCTGATCGATGCCAAGTCCGGCCTCTTCACTGGCAGTTTCAAAGAAGGTTCACCCGCCCTCGCTGTGCCATTCGCTGGCATCCTGATCGACTTCAATGCTGAGTCCATCAGAGCTGGCTACGGGCACTACCTCCTCCCCATCTCCGCTGCCAAAACCGCCCCCATCGAGTCCTCTCGTATTCGCCTGGAGGCCGATTGACCTTTAACACTCAGAAAATCTCCGGCTCCGGCACGGCAGGGCCGTATTGAAGAAAGTCGAAGTCAGCGCCTTCGTTTGCTTGGGTGACGTGATCGACGAAGAGCTTCGCGTAGCCGCGATGATAGCGCGGCGCGGCGGGTTTCCATGCGGCACGACGTTTCGCGAGTTCGTCATCACTGACGTGGAGATGCAACTTCCGGTTCGGCACATCCAGCTCGATGAGGTCGCCATTCTTCACCAGCGCTAGCGGCCCGCCGATGGCTGACTCGGGCGCGATGTGCAAAGCGCAGGCTCCGTAACTGGTGCCGGACATGCGGCAGTCGCTCAGGCGCACCATGTCGCGGATGCCTTGCAGGATGAGCTTTTTCGGGATTGGGAGCTGGCCCCACTCAGGCATCCCCGGAGCGCCCACAGGGCCGGCATTGCGCAGGATGAGCACGGTGTCCTTCGTCACGTCGAGATCCATGTCGTCGATCTTTGCCTTCATCTCAGGGTAGCTGTCGAAGACAAGCGCAGGGCCGGTGTGCTGGCAGAGTTCAGGCGTGGCGGCGGCGTGTTTGATCACCGCGCCATCGGGGCAGAGATTGCCGCGCAGAATGGCGGTGCCACCATCGGGTTGGATGGCGTTGTCCGGCGTGCGGATGACATCGAGATTGTAGATCTCACAACCTGCGACGTTTTCCGCCAGCGTCTTGCCGGTGATGGTGAGTGCGCTCATGTCGAGCAGCGAACTCATGCCATTGAGCAGCGCCTTGATGCCGCCCGCCAGATAAAACTCCTCCATCAAATACTTTCCCGCAGGGCGCATGTTTGCCAGCAGCGGCACGCGGCGGCTGATCTCGTCAAATTTCTCCAGCGGTAGCTTGATGCCGAGACGTCCGGCCATCGCCACGAGATGCACGATGGCATTGGTGCTGCCACCGAGTGCCATGTCCACGGCGATCGCGTTATCAAACGAGCGCTCGGTGACGATTTGCGATGGCTTCAAGCCATGCCAAGCATTCTCGACGATCTGCCTTCCCGCCGCCGCCGCGATGCGTGTGTGCGCTGCATCCACTGCCGGGATCGAGGACGCACCAGGGATGCAAAGGCCGAGCGTCTCTGCCAGCGCGGTCATCGTGGAGGCCGTGCCCATCGTCATGCAATGGCCTGGACTGCGGGCGATGCCGTCCTCGATCTCGCACCACTGCTCCCAGCTCAAATTGCCCGCGCGTTTTTCATCCCAATACTTCCAGACATCGCTGCCGCTGCCGAGCGTCTCGCCGCGCCAGTTACCCTTCATCATCGGGC
>JBEBGU010000205.1:0-6702 GCA_040081325.1 Prosthecobacter sp. | reverse complement strand
ATCCTGATACACGGGCACGGCGATGTTGGTGGTTAGCTGACCAGGAGCTAGATAGGCGGTGCCGGAGAGTTCCTGCATGTCGATCCCCGCGCGGCAGGTGCCTGAGGTCACACGCCAGCCCACAGCCACCTGACGATTCCCTGCACGCTGACGGCGCAGCTCGACATAGGCGGTCTGGCCTTCTTTTACGCGCACTTCTTTCCAACTGAGGCTGTAAGCGCCTCGGTCAATCTCTTCACCGACGATGATGGTGTTGCTCGTGCCATCCGCGATGCCGAAACCTCCAGTGATATTGGTGAAGCCGACGCCAAAGACCTCCTGCGCCTCGTCTTCGATGTTTGGCAAAATGGGGAACTGCCCCACACCCGAGCGCGTGCCCACGGGCAGATTCACGGCACCCACGGGAATCGAGTAATCGACACCGCCAGTGGCCTCAATGACGCCGCTGACGGTTTCCGCGATGAAGCGCACGCTGCCATCACCATCACCGCGCAGTTTGAAGAAGCGGCTGCTCACGGAACCATCGGCTTCCGAGACGCGCTGCTCACTCTGCGCCCAGGCCAGCACGCCAGCACTGTTTTGCGGATACCAGGAAAGCCAAATTTGACTGTCCGGCGCGCCGCTGCCGCTGGTGCAGGCGATGTAATAGACCTGCCCCGCTGTGACAGAGAGGGGCACGCGGGTGGAGTTGTCCAAAGTGCTGCCTGCTGCCGAACCAATAACGCTGCTGAGCACGCCTGTAGTTCCATTGAAGACCTTGATGCCAAAGCCATCAAAAGTGGTGCCATCCCACTGGCGCGAACCCACGAGATCGAGGTAGTAGTCGCCCGTGCTCGGTGCGGTCCATTCAAACCAGATCGCAGGTTCGGCGATGCCGAGACCAATTTGTCTGAGGTTGTTTGTGGCACCGCGATTGCCACGCACGATGGTGCCACTGCTGCTGACGATGGACTCGGCGTCATGCCAGTCATTGTTATCCACCTGCACGAAGCGCCAAGAGAAGCCGAAGGGCTGCGCGGCATCCACCACGAGATAGACCGTCTGTCCGCGATCCAGATCCACGGAGAGTTTTTCGGTGTTCGGAAAAAGCGTGTTGCTCGTGCCGTCTGCAAAGGTTTGCAGTGGGATCGTGGTGGCCGGATTACCAGGATAGCGCAGCTCTGCGCGCAGGCCCTGAATGTCCGGGATCTCCACGATGTAACGCCCATCCGTCGGGGCCACATAGCGATACCAGACCGTATGTTTTGCCGGCAGTCCGCCGACATTCCGCTCGCCAAACTCCGCCGTAGCCTTGCTGCCACCTTGGCTGGAGTAGCTGCCCTCTCGTTCGGCAATCAGGATCGTGTTGCTGACGCCATCGTTGATGGGTTTGAGCTGCGCCAGCGCGGTCACGCAGGGGAGCAGTGATGCCATGAGAAGAAGTGTGGTGATGCGTTTCATAGGGGTGGTGGACTTTCGTGTTGACGCTAACGGCAGGTGACGTGGCGGCCTAGACAATAAAGGAACGTCCACCATCTTTCTCTTGGGTGGATGCACGGGGTCGGAGAGCATGGTCAAAAAAAGGAAATCAATCCTGTGCTTCCCAAAACAAGCTTTCGACGTACTTTCGCACTGGTCCCCCACTGACGATATGGCGCTGAAACACTCCTCCGCACTCCTCCTCGCAACCTTCATGAGCCTGACATCGGCTCTTTCCCACGCGGCTCCTACGATCAATACAAGCCCGTCCTCTGCGACTCCGGCGCTTGGCAGCACGGCCTCTCTGGCGGCCAGTGTCACTGCTGAGCCTAGTGCGACCTATGTCTGGTCACGCGATGGCACGACGATCATCAATGGCGGCCGCTACTCTGGGGCCACGACGGCCACGCTGAGCATCTCCGGGGCAAACGCCGCCGACAACGGCAGCTACACCCTCAACGTCACCGATGGCACTGGCACCTCCGCCACGACGCCCGCCAGCATTACGGTCACGCAAACCGCATCGAGCCTCGACCCGGCCTACAACGGAGCTGGGGCGCAAGGCAACAATTCAGCCGTTTACACCAACAGTGTGCTGCACCTGCCAGATGGTAGAACTCTGCTGGCTGTAAAGAATCAGTTCAATGGAGTCACTGGCACTGCGATTAGCAATCTTGTGGTTATGTCTGCCACGGGCGCAGTCAGCCACCCCGGACTCACGACGCCGGGCACGGGCGGGAGTTTTGTCGGCGGCAGCAACGGAGGTGATGTGGTCTGCATCTTCCGCATGGGAGATGGGAAAATTCTCCTTGGCGGGGACTTCACCACGCACCGCACCGACGCGATCGTCAATACCGCGCGCAATCGAGTGGCTCGTCTGAATGCCGACCTCACTCTCGACGCCACCTTTGTGGCCACAGGCCCCAGCGCGAGTCCCAGTGTGATCTTTGCCGATAGCTATGGCCGCATCTATGTCGGCGGCACTTTCAATACCTACGATAGCTCAACGGACTACCGCAATCTCGTCCGCCTGAATACTGACGGCACTCTGGACACTTCCTTCAAGCCGCTCATCAACGGAGGTGTCACGTCCGTGGTGCTACAGAAAGACGGCAAATTCATCGTGAGCGGCCCTTTCAACAGTTACAGCGCCTTTCCCTCGATCAATGCGCCGGGTCTCATCCGATTCCTAGCCGATGGCACTCTGGACACTTCCTTCGTGCCCGTCTTCCCGGCTGGCTACGCTACGCAGACCTCCCTCTCGATTGATGCCAGCGACAACCTCTATGTCGGGCGCTCCGGGGCCACGGGCACGATCTTCAAACTCCTGCCCTCGGGTAGCTTGGTGAGTGAGTTCACCGCTCCTTCCTTGGCTGGTCAGATCAATACGACGCTAGCGCTGCCAAATGGCAAAGTGGCCATCTGCGGCTTCTTCAGCACACCGACCAGCCGATTCATGGTGCTGAATGCCGACGGCTCTCAAGACACCGGTTTCAATGTCGGCACGGGGCTGACGGCCACGCTCTCCGCTCAGGAAGAGTATCGCCTCAGCTCAGACCCCCTCGGACGCATCTGGATCACGGGCCGTCCCTTCAATCAATACAACGGCGCTGCCGCAAACCGACTGGCGGTGCTCCAGGGCAGCGGTGCTGCGAGCCTATTGTTCACCAGCCAGCCGGGCGGGCGCATCGCCAACCAAGGCACCACGGTGAGCTTCACCTCCGCAGCCTCCGGGAACAATGGCTTCACCTACCAGTGGCAGAAAAACGGTAGCCCGCTGAGCAATGGCGGCAATGTCTCTGGTGCCACCACAGACACGCTGACGCTCTCCAATATCCAGGCCACCGATGAGGCTGCCTACACCGTCGTCGTCAGCAGCCCAGGAGCCACCTCTGTGACCAGCCGCGCCGCCAGCTTGGACGTTCTCGGTGTGCCAGAAATCACTCAAGACCCGACAGCCCAAACGGTCGATTTCGGCGGCAGTGTGATCCTCACTGGAGCCGCCGCAGGAGCCACGCTGCTGACCTACCGCTGGTACTACGGCACCACACCACTCACGAACGGCACCGGCGTGGCCGGTGCCACGACTGACACGCTGATCCTCACAAACATCGACTTCAACGACGCCGGACAGTACAGCCTCAAAGCCTCGAATGGTCTGGGTGATGACACGAGTGCCGCCGTCACACTCACGGTGCAGAAGCGGCCGGGTGGCATTGCCGCCAGCGCGAATCCTCTGCCCATGTTCAATGGCGAGGTTCATGCCATCGCTCTGCTCCCAGATGGTTCGTATGTGGTCGGTGGTGGTTTCGACACGGTCTCCATGAATGGAGGTCTTAATTTTAATAGCCGCTCTAGCCTCATGCGCGTTTTAGCGAATGGCACACTCGACACCAGTTTTCCCACTGCTGCAGGCGCCGTTCATGCGGTCGAAGTCGATAGCGCAGGGAAGATCTTTATCGGGGGAGGTTTCTCGAGCGTCACAGCGAACTCAGTGCAGACAAACCGCGTTCGTGTGGCGCGTCTGATTGCCTCTGGCGCTTCCTATGTGCTGGACAGCGCTTTTGACACCAGCACCGCAGGTCCCAACCAGAACGTTTTTGCAATCGCTCCTGTCGGCGATGGCTCGGCTTTCATTGGTGGTGATTTTACTGAGGTCGGGAGCACGACGACAGGAGTGAATAAAATGGCCCGCTTGAATGCGAACGGAACCGTCAATACGGCCTTCGTATCGGGAGCCAACAATACCGTTCACAAACTCTGGCGCCGCACGGATGGCAGTCTCTATGTGGCAGGACTCAGCCACCGCTGGAGTGTAGCCGAGTTTGCACCTCGCGGTGTGATCTTAGTTTCAGCCACAGGCGCGCGAAATGCCGCTTTTGTGCCTCCAGGAACTGGCACTTCCTATTTTCCTGGTGGGCATGCCTTGTTACAGTTGGCGGACGGTTCTTTACTCGCTGGGTTGAACTGGGCAGGGGGTAATCCGTATGCAGTCAGAATGAATGGCTCTACGGGCGCTCTAGCTACCTTCAATTCCACTCATGGAACCATTGTGACGGCACTCGCCCAGCAGTCAGATGGCAAATTGCTCATCGGGGGCAGCTTCGGCTACTTTACCCGAAATTCAGCCACCGACGGCACGGTGGACACAACGATGAACATCGGGACTGGATTCCTCGGCGCCTTCACCACACCGAAGATCAATGCCATCAAGGTGGACAGCAATGGCCGCATCTTCGTTGTCGGAAACTTCACCCACTACGACGGCAACACCCGCAACCGCTTCGTCATCCTCAACGGCGGTGATCTCGACTCACGCACGACACCGAAGCCGGGACAGACGATCACTTTTGCCGACATCGCTGACCGTGCTTTTGTGCCAGCGAGCACCACGGCGAATACGGTGACGATCACCCTGCCGACTTCATCGAGCAAACTTGCCGTCTCCCTAGCGGTCAGCAGCGGCCCGGCCACTCTGGCGGGGAATAAGCTTACCTTCACCGGCGCGGGCTCCGTGGTGCTTACTGCTTCCCAGGCGGGCAATGACAACTTCGGCGCTGCCACGGTCAGCCAGACCATTGAGATCTCGAAAGCCGCCCAGACGCTCACCTTCGCCGCGCTGATCGACCGCCCCACTGGCACGGCACCCTTCCTGCTCGGTGCCGCAGCTTCCTCTGGCCTGCCAGTGAGTTATCAGGTGCTAAACGGTCCCGCTACGGTGAATGGAAATGTGCTGGCGCTGACCGGTGCCACAGGCGTGGTTTCCCTGCGTGCCAGCCAGCCGGGAAATGCCGACTTCACCGCTGCGGTGGATGTCGATCAGAGCTTTGATGTCTTCACCGGCACGGCGGCGAAGCTGCCACAAACCATCGTCTTTAATCCGCTGCCACCGCGTTCTGGAAGTGAGGGGCCGACCCTTACGATCAACGCCAGTACCACTTCGGGACTGCCTTTGACTTTCACGTTCACTGGACCTGTCACGAGCATCATTGGCAATACTGTTACGCTCAATGGGGCGACAGGCACGGTCGCCATCACCGCTAAGCAGGCGGGCAATGCCAACTTCCTACCGGCAGTGGATGTGAAGCAATCCTTCGCTGTCACGGCTCCTGCCGCCGGGATCACTTTGACGAATCTCATCCAGACCTACACCGGCACGCCACGCGCCATCGGCACTGTTGGCGGCACGGGCACGCCCGTCATCAGCTACACCATCGGCGGCGTGAAAGGCACCACACCTCCCACGAATGCAGGCAGTTATCCCGTTGAGGCGGTCATCGGCACGGGAGTTGCAGCGGTAAAGAAAACCGGCAGCCTCGTCATCAACAAAGCACCGCTCATCATCGCTGCGGACGACAAGCGCAAGTTCACCGGCCAGGACAATCCTGCGCTGAGCTTTGCCTACAGCGGGTTCCTCGGCAGCGACAACGCCGTCAATGCTCTGACCAAAGCGCCGACAGTGGCGACGACCGCGACCAAGACCAGTCCTGGCGGCAATTACCCCATCACACCCGTCGGCGGCACGTCAACCAACTATGCTTTTGTCTATGTGAAGGGGAACATGAAAGTGGAGACCTTTGCCGGACAGTATGAGGCATTGCTCATTGTCGAAGGCTCACTCGCGCCCACGGCGAAACTTGAGATCACCGTCGTCGCCACAGGTCTCACTTATACAGGCAAGCTCACCACCGCGAAAGAAGCCACACCCGTCGCACTCGCAGGCACACTCCCGCCGCCAAATTACGTCGATGAAACCCTCACCTTCACTGAAGCCTTCACACGCGGCACAGGCGGTGCGGCAGTGACTTACAACATCACCTTCACCACACCACTTGACGGAGATTTCACCACCAACGTCACACGCGCCACTGGCACACCTCCCGGCCCCGCCGCGCCACTCGGAGGCACGACCGAGGGCAAGAAACTGCTCCTACTCAGCGGCACGCCGCCTGTCGAATACGCGGGCGCGCACACCGTCATCATGGGAGTGCCCGTGCCACTTGCCGCTTCAGCACTTCCATTACCCGCTGGCTCAGGCTACGCGACTGCTGTGATCGATACCAAAGGCAAGATGACCTTTGCTGGTGCGCTGCCAGATGGCACGAAATTCACCACCTCCATGCTGCCTGATAATGAGGCTGGTTACCGCCTCTACCTCCAGCCTTATGCAGCTCGACTCGATAGCTACTTCGGTGGCTGGCTACCTTTGAGTGAGCATCCAGATCTCTCCCCACGTCGCTACAT
>JBEBGU010000961.1:0-1727 GCA_040081325.1 Prosthecobacter sp. | reverse complement strand
CTTCGTAGCATGCACGGCGGCAGCGTCTCCTTCGATCCGTACCCAGCTATCTCTAGAGGTCAAATGTACACCGAACACTTCAGTCACCACGCGCAGCCCTGCCAGATCATGTCCGACGAGCATCTGAAGAAAATGCGGTGTCTCGTATGTCAGCGTCTCGATCTGCATGAGAGGTCAGCGGAGGGGCCAAGCGTCAAGCCTTAACGATACCCATAAGCCAGAGCCCAATACAGACCGACTTCCTTCTTCGATGTCAGTGAAAAGACGATCGTGTAAGTTCCGGTTTTTGGTGGGTTCACGCGGATGCTGGCAAAGGTGCCACTCGATTTAGCGTCGATAGTGATTTCCTTCTTATTTTCGTCATAGACCTTGAGGTCAAACGCCACGCCTTCATTTGCCGTGCCGAGCCAAAAGGCGTACTCGTTGCCCTTGAACATCTGGTGCTTGATCATGAGCTTTTGCCCAGTCTTGACCTCACCATTCCAGTAGTCCTCACGGACGATAAAACCTTGTTCGACGAAAGGCATCGCGGCCTCCATGGCGAACCCATGTGCATCATCCACCGTGGCGTGGCTGAGTGCTGCGCTGAGAGTGATAAAGGCAGCAGCGACTAGCGCTGCGCTCTGACGGATTGATCGGGTAGAGAGATACATGGCAGATCCAGAAATGGGTGATGCTCGACGTTCCGATTATTTAGATGCCTTGATGCCATCAAGCAGGCTGTCGCAAGTCTTGCCGATGTCGCGCACGGAGTCCTTGGTGAATCCATCCACAGCCCCTTCCATCCTTGAAAGGATGGTCGCTAGCCCTTTGGCAATGTCGGATACGACAACGTGCTCTTTCATGCTCGATCCCATCTTACTAATGGTGGAGATGAAGTGCTCCACCAGCATCGGTTGATTCAGTAACTCCGCACGATCAGCGGAGAAGTTTTTGGTCACGACTGAGGTCACGCTTGCCGTGCCGCGCAGCCAGCCACCCATGCTGACGCATTGGGAGAGATCCATATCCTTCATTTGCTCCATCGAGTCACGCACCGTCTTTTGCGTCTGGTCGAACTCCTTGCGGATTGATTTCCAGTCTTCCTTGTCGGCGGCATCCAGGATGGCTTGTGCATGGGGCCGCACCGATTTGACCAGCCCGAGTGCCGTGGCCAGATCGATCACCTCGCGACCGATGTCCTTCACCTCTTCTTTGTCCTCAGCCTGCACCGCCACAAAGCCCTCTGCGACCACCATGCCAAACATCAGCGCCAGTTTAGTGCGGTCAGCCGTCTTAGGTAGATCGAGCTTGCGCAGTTCTTGACGCCAGTTCGGCTCGCCCAGTTTGTCGAGAACGCTGAACACCTCACTCGGCACAGGCACCACCACGTCGTCCACCACATTGCCAGGGAAGGCCAGGGGATCAAACTGCTGTGCACCGGTGCTTGTTGCCTGCGCAGAAAGGGCAGTGATCGAAAACAAGGCCGTTGCGGCCGTTAGCACCGCCATTTGATAAAGTGAAGAGCGTTTCATGGATGGCTGAAGAAAGCGCCGTTTCCCAAGAGAGGCAACCGCTTTGAGGCCCAGGCGCAATTCAGGCGACGATACTCACAAAGCATTTCGCACATCCTGTTGCAATTACTCACGAGCGCGCTCGCATCGTCTCCGATGTCTTACCTGAAAACGATGCTCCTTTTTGCCCAGCCACTTGGGATCATTTGGCTGCTGCTCAGTGTCAATCTAGTG
>JBEBGU010000204.1:0-6706 GCA_040081325.1 Prosthecobacter sp. | reverse complement strand
GCCAGCGTCCTGTGGTTTCGATTAGCCAGATTTGCGAGAAATCTGCAAACCCGCTTTTTTACCGAAGCTTGCAGTCGGGAGCCAACTCGGTTTAGCCTCATCTCCATGACGCCACGCTTCACAGTTTCACTTCTCCTTCTCGCCTTTGCATTGAGCAGTTGCTCGTCAAAGCCAAAGCGCTGGGACTACAAGTATGCAAGGGGCAAGACGGCGGTGATCATGGGTGGAAAAGCGGTGCCCCCAGCCGGACTGCCCAAAGAAGTGATGCGAGCAATCAGCGCTGGCAATGAGATCGTCGGAAGGCCGTACAAGTATGGTGGTGGACACCGCTCGTTTGATGATTCTGGCTATGATTGTTCGGGGACTGTTTGTTATGCGCTCCACGGGGCCGGCCTGGTAAATGAGGTGGGCACATCAGGCAGCATGAAAAATTATGGTCGATCTGGAGAAGGCAAGTACATGACCGTTTATGCAAAGAACGGCCACACCTTCATCGTGATCGCTGGATTACGCCTAGATACCGGCTACAACGGTGAAAACGAAGGCCCCAAATGGTCCACCCGCTCCCGCCCGATCAAGGGTTATGTAGCACGGCATCCACCGGGGTTGTGAGGCAGGCCTAAGCTAAAAGAGGCGGTGCAATACGCATGGAAACGGGCTTGCAGAGGGGCCTTGCGCTTCTACCATCGCCACCCCTTTATTTTATACAATGGAACAACCTCTCCCTGGACAACGCTGGGTCAGCGATAGCGAACCTGAACTCGGACTCGGCGTGGTGATGAAGGCCGAATTTGGCCGCCTGGAAATCTTCTTTCCTGCGGCAACGGAGCATCGCCAGTACGCTCTGAAAACAGCCCCTCTTCGTCGAGTACATTTCATCGCTGGTGATACGATCAAGACTCACGATGACAGATCTGTCGAAGTGGAGTCTGTCGAAGAGCGCAAAGGCATCCTGTATTACATCGGCAACGATTGCGAGATCAGCGAGGCCGAACTGTCGGACACGATAAGCTTCAGCAAGCCTGAGGACCGCCTCATGGCCGCACAGACGGATGACATCCGCACTTATGATCTGCGAGTCGAAGCACTGAAGCGCCGCGCCGAAATGCGCCAGTCGCCTGTGCGCGGCTTCATGGGTGGTCGCGTGGATCTGCTGCCGCATCAAATGTACATCGCCAGTGAAGTCGCAGGCCGTCTCGTGCCGCGCGTGCTGCTGGCAGATGAAGTGGGCCTGGGCAAGACCATCGAGGCCAGCCTGATCCTGCATCGACTGCACCTCACCGGCCGTGCCGAGCGCGTGCTAGTGCTCGTCCCGGACGCGCTGGTGCATCAGTGGTTCGTCGAACTGTATCGACGCTTCCACCTCACCTTCTCGATCTATGATGAAGTGCGCTGCGACGTGCTGGAGACCGAAGAAGAAGGCGTGAATCCATTCCTGGAAAGTCAGCTCGTTCTTTGCAGCACCAGCTTCCTCGCCAACTCGGCGTCGCGAGCCAAGCAGGCGCTTGATGCAGGCTGGGATCTGCTCGTCGTCGATGAAGCGCATCATTTAGAATGGAGCACCGAAGCCGCCAGCCCGGCCTACACGCTGGTCGAAACACTCACCGCAAAAATCCCTGGCCTGCTCCTACTCACGGCCACGCCACAGCAGCTCGGACCTGAGGGACACTTCGCCCGGTTGCGTTTGCTAGATGCGAATCGCTACGGCGATCTCGCGCAGTTTGTGGAGGAGTCGGAGCATTACGAAGAAGTCGCCGGAGCGGTGAATCGCGTGCTGTCTGGCAAGAGTCTCACTGCTGAAGATCAAAAGCTCTTCGCCAAAAAATCGCCGCATGTGCAGGAGCACCTCGCGGCGATGAAAGCAGGCACGGAAGGTGCTCGCGAAAAGCTCGTCGTGGCGCTGCTCGATGAATTCGGCACAGGCCGCGTCATGTTCCGCAACACGCGCGCCGCTTTGACCGGATTCCCCGAACGTGAAGCCCTGATGGCTCCGATGAAAGCGGGTGATGATCCGCTGGAGACAAAAGTGAAATGGCTCGCCGCCCTGCTCAAGAAACTGGGCGAAGAAAAAGTCCTGCTCATCTGCCGCACGCGCAAGCTGGCTGAAGAAGTACACGAGCGTCTGCTGCGTGAGATCAATGTCACCGCCACGCTTTTCCATGAAGGTCTCACGCTCATGCAGCGCGACCGCCAGGCGGCGTTCTTTGCCGATGAAGAAGGCGCGCGCATCCTCCTCTGTTCCGAGATCGGCAGCGAGGGACGCAACTTCCAGTTCGCGCATCACCTCGTGCTTTTTGACCTGCCGCCTGACCCCGAGCTGCTGGAGCAGCGCATCGGCCGTCTTGATCGCATCGGCCAGACCAGCACCATCCACATTCATGTGCCGTATGTGAAAGGCACAGATGAGGAAGTGCTCGCCCGCTGGTATCACGACGGGCTCAACGCCATCGAAAAGAACCTGCACGGAGCCACCGAGATCGCCCAGGGCTTGAAGGATTCGCTGACACCGCTGCTGGAGAAGTTTGATGCGAAAAAGCTCACCGCTTTTCTCAAGAAGACGCAGGAGCTGCGCAAACAGGTCACGGAGAAACTTGAGCGCGGTCACGACCGCCTCCTGGAACTGAACTCCTGCAAACCTGACCGTGCCGATGCGGTGATCGACGTCATCCGCAAGCAGGAGGCCGACACGGAATTCGAGGAGTTCTTCATCAAGCTCGTCGATCACTTCGGCCTGCATGTCGAAGAGCACGGCAACCGCAGCTACGTGCTCATGCCCGCTCATTTGACGACGGACAAATTCCCTGCGCTGCCAGATGAGGGATTGCTCGCCACCTTTGATCGCACCCGCGCTCTTTCGCGGGAGAACATGGCTTTCCTCACCCCGGATCACCCGATGGTGCGTGGCGCGCTTGACCTCCTGCTCGGCAGCGAAAGCGGCAACAGCAGCTTCGGCATGTGGCGCGGCGCAGGCAGTGAGGGCTTGCTTCTGGAGACACATTTCGTCGTGGAGTGCATCGCCCCTGCCTCATTGCATGTAGATCGCTTCCTGACCGCTGTTCCACTCCGCATCGTCGTCGATCACGCCAACACGGATCGCCGTGAAGATGCGGCTTTCATGCATGCCAAAATCGAGAAAGGAAATCCGGTGAAGCTCCTCGAAAAGCCCGCCGTGAAGCGCAAGCTCTTCCCCGCCATGATGGGCGCCGCGCGCAAGCTGGCTGAAGAAGCCATGCAGGAACTCATCCAGACCGCCACGGACACGATGCGCCAGCAACTCCAGGTCGAGATCAACCGACTCGAAGATCTGCGCCAGATCAACGACCACGTCCGCCCCGAAGAAATCGACGGCATGAAAGCCCAGATGAACGCGCTGGAAGAAGCGCTCGGCAGCGCGCGCCTGCGTTTGGATGCTTTGCGACTGGTGCTTCAGGTGACGTAAAAAGGCAGTGATGCCCTCACTTCTTGACGGGTGCGCCTCCCTGCTTCATCAAAACCCATGCAGATCATTTCCGGAACCGCCGTCGCTGAAAAAGTCCTCGAAGAATGCCGCCGTGACATCGCCGCGCTGGCGGCGGTGGGAAAGAAGCCCGGACTCGCGGTGGTACTCATCGGCGATGATCCAGCGTCACGAGCTTATGTAAGATCGAAGGACAAGAAATGCCGCGATCTCGGGCTGCATTCGGTGAAGCTCGAACTGCCTGTGACGACCACGCAGGCGGAACTGCTGGCCCATGTCGAAGCTTTAAACAATGACCCGGCCATCCACGGCATCCTCGTGCAGAGTCCGCCGCCACCACACATTGATGAAGCTGCCATCGTGCGTGCCATTGATCCCGCAAAGGATGTCGATGGATTCCATCCCGTGAATGTCGCCAAGCTCGCGCTCGAAGATCCCTCGGGTTTCGTTCCCTGCACGCCGCTGGGCTGCCAGCGCTTGCTGATCGAAGCAGGCATCGAAACCAAAGGCGCGAATGCCGTCGTCGTCGGACGCAGCATGATCGTCGGCAAACCGATGGCCCTGCTGCTCATGGCGAAAGGCCCCGGCGGCGACGCCACGGTGACGGTCGCCCATTCACGCACTCGCGATCTGCCTGCGATCACACGACAGGCGGACATCATCATCGCCGCGATTGGCAGGCCGCATTTCATCAAAGCCGAGCATGTCAGAGAAGGCGCCGTCGTCATCGATGTCGGCATCAATCGCGTCGAAGCCCCAGGCACGGAGAAAGGCTACAAGCTCGTCGGTGACGTCGCCTACGACGAAGTCGCCCCCAAATGCCGCGCCATCACACCTGTGCCCGGTGGTGTCGGCCCCATGACCATCGCCATGCTGATGGCGAACACGATCAAGGCCTGCAAGCAAAGCTGAAATGACGAATGAGGCAAAACCCATATGATGCGTATCTTAAAGTGGCTTTTTGCGCCTCAACCGCTTCCCGTGGTGTTGCGGAAAGTGATCTTGTGGTGGGAGGTCCGCCGAATTGCGTTCAATCTCTTTGTCGGGGTTTATGGAACCCTATGCTTGTTTGTGTCTGGCTGGGCGATGTCAGAAAGTGGGCAATTAGAATCACCTGAAGACGGTATCGAGCCACTAGCTATTTGGCTGGGTGGATTTGTTGCTAATGTCTGTTATACAGGCGGTTGGCTTGTTGAGGTCCCAGTGCGGCTTTTCACCCCCGAAACACCGCCAAATTTTGGTCCCCGACTTTTGAAGTTTGGACTTGGATTCTCGTTCATCGTCATCAGTGCTCCAGCAGTCTTGTGGGTGGGCTATCGCAGTCTCCAAATCATAGGGATCGCAAAGTAAGTTTATCTGCCATGATTGAAGACGCCGCCTCCCGCCTCTGCCTGTCCTGCGGGATGTGCTGCAACGGCGTGCTCTTTGAGATCGTGAAGCTCCAGCCTGAGGACTCAATCAGGGATCTGGAGAAGCTGGGCATGAAGGTGAATCGCAAGAAGACGGAGCCATACTTCAATCAGCCCTGCCGATTCCTTGACGACTGCACCTGCACGATCTACTCGCGGCGACCGACACGTTGCCGACACTTCGAATGTTCCCAACTCAAGCAGCTCGCTCTCGGCGAAATCACGAAGTCAGAAGCTCAAGCAAAGATTAATGAAGCTCGCCGACAGGTGGGCCAAATCAAAATCATGCTCGCCACGGCTGGCGACACAATGACTGCGGATTCACTCACCGAGCGAGTCGCGCGTGTATTGGCAGAGCAGCCTGATGAAACTTTGAAAAGCGCAATCGGGGAACTCAAACTCTACCTCGCACGTCATTTCAGGACGCTCGGCAATGAGTAGCTTCTTGCACTGCTGGCACGTCCCCTGCGACATTATCAAATTCACACGTTGAAACTGGGACATCCGTC
Organism: Prosthecobacter sp.; assembly: GCA_040081325.1. Lineage (GTDB taxonomy): Bacteria > Verrucomicrobiota > Verrucomicrobiia > Verrucomicrobiales > Verrucomicrobiaceae > Prosthecobacter. The sequence continues at coordinate 1,331 of JBEBGU010000204.1, read as the reverse complement.
CCCATTCATCCCATCACTCATGCCTACCATCCAGCCACGCCGAGCCGGCATTCTTGTTCCTGTTTTTGCCATCCGAACTGCCGATGACCTCGGCATCGGAGACACGGGTGGCGTTTGTGAACTGATTGACTGGGCGGCGGATATCGGGCTGGGCTTTGTGCAATTCCTGCCGATCAATGCAACCGGCGGCGATAGCAGCCCCTACAATGCCATCAGCTCCATCGCGCTGGATTACCTGACGCTTGAAATCACGCCCAATGTAATCCCTGAACTAGAGGACAAATTCTTCCGCACCACACTGCGCTTCCTCGGTGGAGATGCCTTGCGCGAAGGCCCCGTGCAGTACGAAAAAGTGCGTAAGCTGAAGACCAGTCTGCTGCGCCATGCCTACAGCCGCCTGTCCACCAAACCAGAGCGCGCAAAAGAATTTGCTGTCTTTTGCAAAGCCGAGGCGAGCTGGCTGGATGATTACAGTCTCTTCCGCGTGCTGATGGACATCCACGGACATGAGGACTGGCCGAACTGGCCTGAAGAAACCAACAGCGGTGCCAAAGCCCGAGTTTGGCTGAGCGCGCAGTCGGCGCAGATTGAGGAGAAGCTGAAGTTTCACGCCTATGTGCAGTGGCTCTGCTTCAGCCAATGGCGAGGCGTGCGTGCTTATGCAGCAGAGAAGAACGTTAAGCTGATGGGCGACGTGCCCTTCGGCATCTCCTGGTGCAGCTCGGATGTCTTCTTTGAGCCTGAGCAGTTTAACCTTGAGTGGTGTGGTGGCGCACCACCGGAGACGTATTTTAAAGACGACCACTTCGTGCAGCGCTGGGGCCAGAATTGGGGCATCCCGCTGTATCGCTGGGATGTGATGGAGGCGGATGGATTCGGCTGGTGGCAGCGCCGTGTGAAGAAGCTCACGGAGGTCTTCGACATCTTCCGCATCGACCATGTGCTCGGCTTTTACCGCATCTACAGCTTCCCGTGGCGTCCGCAGCGGAACGCGGAATTTCTGCATCTCAGCGATGATGAGGCCAAGGCGCTCACGGGCGGACATCTGCCGCATTACAAGGAGCACGCCGACGACACGGATGAACACAAGGCCGCCAATCTTGCCGCCGGTGACAAATATCTGCGCATGATCGTGGCCGCCGCCGCACCCTACGAAGTCGTGGCCGAAGATCTGGGCAATGTGCCGGATTATGTGCGCCCGCATCTGCTCAGCCTCGACGTGCCCGGCTTCAAAGTCAGCCACTGGGAAGACGATGGCCACGGCCATGTGCAGCAGGGCCGCGATTACGACAACTGTGCCTTCACCACCTACGCCACACACGATCACGAAC